>CAYVHE010000031.1:0-550 GCA_964451085.1 uncultured Candidatus Saccharibacteria bacterium
GCCTATAGCGGGAAAACTGGTGGTCTATTGTTTACCCTAAGAAGTTTTGGATCATTCCAAAGTTCGCCTCTGATAGAAGACTTAGACGGTAATGGATTATTAGATATAGTTGTCGCAGGAACACTAGATGGAGTTACTGGTGTCGTTGAAAGATGGGAGATGCCTAATCCTACGGCAACGCTAGGTACTAAGGGCTGGCCAAAATTCCGTAAAGATGCCAGACAAACAGGTTCATGGTCTAATACACCATTAAAAAATACCCCTGGTGGTGCGAAATTTGGTGGTTACTGGATGACCGGAACCAATGGACAAGTATACTCTTTCGGTAGTGCTAAAGATTATGGATCGGCAGCAAATATAGCACTAGCCAAGCCAATCGTCGGTATGTCTACCACTCCCAGTGGTAAAGGTTACTGGCTCCTAGGTGGAGATGGAGGCATATTTTCTTATGGTAATGCTCACTATTATGGGTCAACCGGTAGTATGGTCCTAAAAGAATCTGTCAATGGTATGTCCCCCACTCCATCGGGTAATGGATACTGGCTAGTGG
>CAYVHE010000031.1:650-8278 GCA_964451085.1 uncultured Candidatus Saccharibacteria bacterium
CAAGTGATGGTGGTATATTCACTTTTGGAGATGCTTGGTTCTATGGATCAACTGGTGCTATGACACTCAATAGCCCTATTGTTGGTATGTCCCCCACTCCATCGGGTAATGGATACTGGCTAGTGGCAAGTGATGGTGGTATATTCACTTTTGGAGATGCTTGGTTCTATGGATCAACTGGAAATATTGCACTTAACCAGCCTATAGTTGGTATGGCTTCTACGCCAGATGGAGGAGGATACTGGCTGGTGGCAAGTGATGGTGGTATATTCAGCTTCGGGAATGCACTATATCTAGGATCTACAGGAAATCTTTCACTTGTTTCCTCCATTGCAGGAATAACTTCACTTAGGAATTCACTGAATGGGTATTGGATAGTTGCTGAAGATGGTGGTATCTTTAGTTTTGGAGATGCGACTTATTATGGCTCTTTCGGGGGCACTAACATAACACGGCCTATTTTGGGAATTAGCACGGTTGGATATTAGTAACATAAAATTTTAAGGCTGAGTTTGATTGAATTTCAGAATAGTTTATTTACTCTATTCAGCACATCTTCACCTAACTTCTGCCAAGTATCTATTTTATACTTCAAAGCTTGCTTATTTGCTTTTTCCAACACTTCCAGATCGTTGGACATTTTATCCATAAGATGTAGCAATTCTTCTGCACTGTATGGCGAAAAGTAGTCAATAAGCCCTCCTGCAATTTCAGGAATAGACGAGGTACGTGCGGCGATGCAAGGTTTTCTATAAGCAAGAGATTCTGCGACAGGTAACCCCCAGCCCTCATAGTGTGCCGGGTACACACTAAATAAACAATTTTGATATAACCATCGCAAACCTTTATCATCGACTTTTTCGTACCACCTTATGCTTTGTGAAACTGAAGTATCTTTTCTTATCGTATATATCAAATCATCTGCTAGCCAACCGCGCTTACCTACCAAAATAACGGGGGGGAGGTTGATTCCCTTCTTCTGTGCAAGCTTGATAGCCTGATAGACTAGTATGTGATTCTTCCTTGCTTCAAGGGTGCTTACGAAAAGAATAAATCTTTCTGGTACTTCTTTTCCCTTAAAGGGACGGGTGCTTACCCCTCTGGTATTAATATCAGACCCTAGCCTGACAACCTTGACTGCGTTTGTCTTAAGGCTAATTTTCTCCTTTTGCGCGTAGTTCAAAAGGTCTTTTTTTGAATTTTTTGAAATTGCAAACCAATACTCCACTATATTAAGTGCTTTTGGTAATTCTTGGTTATATTGCTGAACTGTAACTTCAGCACTAAACTGTGGCACAACCAGTGGCACCAGATCATATATTATACCTACTATTTTCGGACTATTATTAACCTTTATCCGCTGTAGAGCGTCTAAGTATCCGGTCCAAAACGCTCCGGGTGTAAATAGAATATCGTTCGAGCGAATTATTATTTCGTTAGCAGTACTTGGTGTGGTACTGTGAGCTATCTTCGCTTTGCTGTTGATTACTCTCTTAATTACTCTTTTTACTCGTGTGGGGGTCAGGCGCAGCAAAAGTTCTAAGTTAGCAGTGGCTGCTTTTGGTTTTGTCTGTAGACCAGGCGTTTCTATATACTTATGCTCTACGAAATTATAGTTAGTCTCTACAAATATGTCGTTAGACCGGTCGTACCGACAATACTTCGTCTTTATCGCTTTGTTTTCAGATAACTCTTTACCAATATTAAATATTACACGTTGTATACCCGTATAATGCCCGTGCCATTCTTGTATTTCGGTAACATCAAACCAAAGAACTCTCACTCATTACCTTCCAATATTTTTTTTACATATGTTTCAACACTATGTTCCTGCTGTATAAAATCAATTCTATTCTTAACGTCTACAGAATCCTCACACTCAATTATATGCTTCAACGTGCTGAGTATCTCCACTTGATCTTGTATTTTATAAACAATTCCTTGAGGTAATTCTTTGAACCATCCTTTATTGTTAACAATTACAGGTTTACCCAGCCTTAAAGCCTCAAGTGTAGACAACGAAGTCTCGCCGTGGTAGTTTGGTCTGTAGTTTATAATTATGTCGCTTGTTCTAAGTTCACGCGAAAAACGCAAGTCAGACAGGGATTTTATCAAAAATACGTTTGGTATATCTTGTAACTCTCTTTCTAGTTTTTCGCTAATTAAAGAAAAACCAAAAATTCTTACTGTGATGATACGACCAAGAATTGTCAATGAAACTATATCTTTTATAAGGCTCAGCCCTTTAGCCTCGTGTACAAGTCCTGCAAAAGCAATAACAATTTCTTTTTTTATTTGCTTATTTAGTGTGCTAAAAAGAGTTGGAGTGGAAAGATTTACCTGTCTGACTATTAAATTTTTACTAGTAGGAACTACAGCTTCCACGGCATCCTTAGCGTACAAAGAATGAACATAGACACTATCTTGTCTTTTAACCAAGCTTGTAAGGAAGCTTCCTTTAGTAGGTCTTGTGAGTTTGTTAAGTTGTTTCTCTGCATCAAACCTTGACTCATCAATAAAACCTAGTGAGCTTGCTACACTGTATAGCCCTTCAATATTAGTGTCATGTAAAATAACTGTTGAGGGAAGGGCCAGTGCCTTAATTAATCCACTGACATGATACTCACTGTTCCCTATGTGATAGAATACCTTGTCATATTTTGATTTTACTTTGTCGTCGAAAGTCCAAGGACTATAACAGTTAGCAACGTAAGGTAATAGGTTGTTCCTTAAGCTAGCCTTATTCGCTTTATCTGAATACCCGCCTTCAAGAAAATAGTCGACCTCAGCAAATCTTGAAGTTATATAATGTTGCTCCTGGACAACTTTCCCGATAGCAGAATATCCTTGGGGAGTAGGTGCAAAGATTGCTATTTTTAATTTTTTAATGTCAGAGTTTGATTTGCCAGAACTTGATTCGAGGGCTTTAACCATAAGTTTTGCTGTTTTCTTCCATGAGTATTTACTTAGTATATCCTTGTAGCTTTTTTCTTCATAGTGCGACTTACCCTCTATTGTCTTTGTAATTGCTCGTTCGATACTACCAATACTATATGGATCACAATAATTGAAGGCGTTATCGCTAATCTCTCTGAATACACCTATGTCCGAACAAACTACTGGTTTATTAAACTCCACAGCTTCCAAAACAGGCATCCCTAGCCCTTCATATTGTGACGGGAATAAAACAAAGTTTGTATTCTGGTATAGCCATGCGAGTTGGTTCTCTGGCACGTTACCGGTAAACACCAAATGTTTACAGTATTGGTTTAGCTCTTTCTTTGCTTTTTCATTGAAAAATGAGGTAAGTACTAACCTAGACGTGTAGCCAATCTTTCGATTAGCTTTATCAAAGGCAATAATTGCACGTTTATTGTTTTTTCTATGGTCATCTCCGGTAGGCAGTAATATGTAGTGCATCCCTTCTAAGCTTTTATATGGTTTAGGGGTATTGTTTTTACGGCTAATTTGAGCACCGTAGATCGGTGTAATACGGTCAATTGGAATACCTAGGTGAACCGTAAGGTCGTTAGCCACTGTATCGGATATAGCAAAGAAGTGGTCGGCTTCATAAAATACCTTATACCTAGAAAGGTAAACCTCCCTTGTATATGCCTCGTGGAGATAAAGTTCAGAGAATTGAACAGGGATTAAATCAAATACCAATATATGCTTAGTGCTCACTTTATGCGGAAAAGTTGGACATTCAGAATTCTGAAAAAGCGAAAGAATCAAGAAATCAACTTCATAGCCTTTTAGATTTTTATCAATGTATGAATCTAAAATTTGCTTATTTTTTTGTTCTATATGCCTGTATTTTTTATAATTTTGAGGATTAGACGTCCTTAAATCTAGTTTTTCAATTTTAAAGTTACTGGTAGCTTTTTTAACTAATTTATAGTCTTCTGGGTCAATTCCATTGTTGTTTAGTATTATAATTTTTTTATCGTAGAGTTTTATTATCTTATTAAGTTCATTTAGTAAAGATAAAGAATATTTACCCATTCCCCTATGGATCGCGTAGCTTTGGAATAACTGACCATCAATAACTAAAGCTCTGCGTTTTTTCATTTCTTACCTCTCAAGAGTCTACTTATCTTCCTGAAAAACCTAAGCTTTAATTTCATAACATATATCAGTCCAGCAACGAATAAGCGGTAAAACTTTAGTAAATAACTTTTTAGAAAATCGTTGTTGTATTTTAGTTGCGGTAAGTACTGCATATCATAGTTATCAATTAAAGTAGACTGTTGTTCTATATCATCAACAAGTAAAACAGGTTCTGCTTTAAAAAAGTGAATCTTGTTTCTACGATAAATAGGATATATAGAGTTCTCAATTGTACTATTAATACTATACAGCAAAATTTTTATGAGACTTTTAAAATTATGCATTTCTTTAAGCTGGCTGTTTGCCGTCATTAACTCATATTCTAACTGTTCTGAACGAGACATTAACTTTAGGTTATTTAAAAAAAGAGAGTCATTTTCGTTAGCAACAAGCGTATTCACGGCTTTAACTACTGGATAACTTAATATTTGAGCGGGTAATGCTGCTTCAATATATGAAAATTCCTGCATGCGTTTCTTAGACTCCTTTGATACATAATAGTCATTTAGACCGTCATTGAAGGCTAGTAAATAGTCTGACTTTTCCAGTAAGGGCCGCCAGTCCCTTAGTAAATGGTTTGCTTCAATGCAAATTATTTCAGGACGATATATATTCCAGTCATTACCAGCTAACACTTGTTCTTCAAATCCTTCAACGTCGATCTTTAGAAAGTGAATGTGCTTCACATTATATTCTTTAAAAATACTTTCTAAAGTCATGACTGTGACATCATACTCCTTGTAGTTTGTGAAGTTAGGATCTTCATCCTCGTTGTATATATCCTTCATGTCGCTTGCCATTGTAGACAATCCATGATAAGAAACATATTCCCTAAAGACTTCAGAACCATTACGGCTAGAGACACCAATCTCTAGATTGATATCTCTAGGCCTAGTCTCACGTAATTTTTTGTAAAAACTACTAATAGGCTCAATGTTAATCCCGCTCCACCCTTTATCATAAAAAAGCTTTGTTACCGAATCTTTCGTAGGGTCATTTGCACCAACATCAACATAATATCCTTTTTCCACATCTCTTAAAAAGTATTCTAAGAAGATGTCTTCCCTGTTTTGTGCATACGAAACCTTTATTGGTATATCTAATTCTTCCATATTAACTTATATAGTATCAGCTAGTGCTAGAAGACTGTGCACTGTTTTTTCCCATGTAAATTTTTGCTCGTTTACAACAGGCTCTTTGTGTTTTTCGATTTCGTCTAAAGCTTTAGCTATATCTTTAACGCTAAAAGGGTCTACGAACAATGCATTATATTGGCTTAAAGTTTCAGTAAGAACCTTTATATTAGAAGACACTACTTTTGTCTTACAGGCATATGCTTGTAGTGGTGATAAGCCAAAACCTTCGTGGATAGCTACGTGAACTAGTGCATTTGCGCCCGTGTAAATAGCTGGTAGGTCCTCGTCAAGCACATACTTGCTCGGCACATGAATTAAATAACCTTCGTCTTGTAATTCATGCAACCGACTGAGTATTTTGTCACTATTCCAACCAGTTCCACTAACCAAAACCAAAGAATGTGCTGTTTTTTTATTATTGTTTGTGTCTGCGTATAGCTTATACGCTTCTATAAGATTAAGAATGTTTTTACGTGGTTCCATGTTGCCTACATATAAAAAATAGCCTTCCTGGATACCATATTCCTTAAGTACCTGTTCTACTTCACTTTTTGTTCTAGGGAAAAACATTTTTTGGTTTACACCCAAATATATAACATTTACCTTATCTCTATATTTAGGATAGTAATGAATAAGCTCTTTGGCTGAGGAATGCGATATGCTAATCACCTTGTTTGTTCTTCTGAGCCACCTACTGAAGCTATCTTCTAAATACGAACGATTTTTTGGGTGAACCGTCTCTGGATATATCTTGAACGCTACGTCATGCACGAATGTAATAGATTTTGAAAAAGGTACGTACCAATTTTTATAGTTTGGGAATATATAAACCCCCCTCCCGAACCAAAGATCAACTGGAGCCGGAATAAAAGTACGAGTAATAATATAATTGAAATACCTGTACCCTTTAGGGAATTTCTTTATTATTATATTTTTGAATTTGTATCTCCTGAGTATTTTTTCTCTGTTTGCTGGAACAATGATGCTGACTTCCATATCTTCTTTTGCGCTAATCATCTCATCGAGAACTTTGATTATCTCTAGCGTTGTATGCCCGATACCACTCATTTTTTCGAAACAAATTGATTCTGCTTCAATAAACACTTTTTTCATAACTTACAGAACTTCGAGCTTTATTTTAGGAGAGATTATATAGGGTGTCTTCTCGTCATTGACAACCTCAAACTGAATAGCACCATCCCACCACTGACAGATAGACATATCATACCCGTCTGCAACAGCAGGTTCTACTATAAATTTCCCTTCGCTAAATACATTTGGCAGTATCCACTTTACACGAAGCACCTCATTTTTCTTTAATGCCGGTGTTTTGCTTTTAATTATCTTTGTATTAGTACCGCATATTGGTTGACCTGCTTGATTCTTAACTACAATTCCTGGAATAACTGAGTTTTCAAAATCTTTATTTGCTTTTATAACCACTTCTATATCTACTGTCTTATCTTGATTGTCTATTATACTTTTTTTAATCTTTACACTAGTTATATCAACTGTACCTAGTCCCCATTTTTTACTTCCATCTGGTAGTTTCTGCCTTTTCTTATCCTGTGCATGTTGGGCTGGATTGAATAATCTTATATATTCTTTCGCAACTTTTTCTGGTTTACCTTTGTATCTTATCTTACCTTTGTCGATCAAAATTGCTTTTGTACAATACTCCTGAATTGCGTTCATGTCATGGCTGACAAAAACCACTGTTTTTTTATTCTTCTTAAGGTTCCTAAAATAATCAAAACATTTACGCTGAAAATCTGCATCACCTACTGCTAAAACCTCGTCCAGTAAAAGTATGTCTGACTCAGCTAGTATCGTTGCTACGGAAAAAGCTAGCCTAACCTGCATACCAGAAGAATAGTTTTTTAGTTTCTGGGCCATAAATTTTTCTAATTCTGAAAATTCTACTATGTCTTTATACCTACTTTTAACCTGTTTCTCAGTAAAACCAAGCATTGCACCGTTCAAGTATATATTTTCTCGACCCGTTAACTCTGGGTTGAATCCTACACCAAGTTCTATAAATGGTACTAACTTTCCTTTTACACTGACTTCGCCTTTTGTTGGCTGATAGATTTTTGCGATTATTTTAAGTAGCGTGCTCTTTCCGCTTCCATTGCGCCCAACTATACCAAAGAACTCTCCTTTTTTTACTTCAAAAGTTATACCTGAAAGAGATTTCTGAGTGTCATATGTCTGTTTTCTGAAAGTTTTTAAGTCAGTGAACACTGATTTAAGCGAAGTTATTTTCTGCCTTGGGAGTCTAAAGTTTTTATGCAAATCATCTACTTTTATTACTACATTTTTACTCATACCTAAATATCCTCCGCAAAATTGCCTGATTTTCGATTAAAATAAAAGATTGAC
>CAYVHE010000032.1:0-8141 GCA_964451085.1 uncultured Candidatus Saccharibacteria bacterium
AAAATAGCCAAATTCGAGAAGAAATTCAAAGAATATTTTCGTGATTAATAGCACAAGCAATTTTTTATAACAACATTGCTGATATACTAAAAAATATGGGCCTTAAACACGATACTACTTATAGAAGAACCTCAGAGCATTATCCAAGTAGCAGAGGCGCTGCCAGGAGTGCACAATGGATCACAAAACGACAAGAAGAAATAATGGGTCGACGTACTAAATTATCTATAAATGACACTTCATACGCAAAAAAAATTCCTTTTTTATATAGAGAAGCCACAACAGTACCAGCATTTAGAGATATATTCCCGCAATTTAAAAGAAATTTATCTAGTCCCACTCAAATAAAATTATTAACAGAAGTCTCAAACGAAACCTTAATGAGTAGGTACAAAAACAGTATACCTAGAATAAAGAAAGCCTTAAAACACGCCCACGCTACCCTAAAAACTACAGGTATATATACGTCACCTGGTGCGATATTTGAACGTGGATTAGACGGTAATTATGTGTCACTACTGCCTGACGAAGAAACAACAGAAGTTGCTGGACAAGAGCTAGACTACCTTGCTAAAGAGCTTAGGCTAGATCGTGGAAAACTGCACACACCTGAAGCTCAAACAATTGGCTCTTTTAATTCTGCGTCACGAGCAGAGGCAGCGACTGAGATAATCAACAACCACATTGCCGATATTGGTGGATTCACACTTATACTTGGCAATGTTAAAATAGCAACTAATCCTTTATTTTAAAGTCTGTCGGCTAAACACTGTACAATTGTATTATGGGTGAAGAAATAGTTTTAAACAGGCAACAGCAAGCAGCCGTTGATGAAATTTATGGACCACTTTTAGTTTTAGCAGGACCAGGAACAGGTAAGACTCAACTACTATCGGCGAGAATTACGAATATACTACAAAAAACTGATGCCAATGCTCAAAATATACTGTGTCTAACCTTTACAGAAAATGCCGCGCTCAATATGCGTGAGCGCCTTGTCTCTATGATTGGAGAGGATGCCTACGACGTACAGATAGCAACTTATCACGGTTTTGGTAGTGATATCATCCGAAGCTACCCAGAATTCTTTGAAGATATCGACCTAGAAACTGGTGAAGACTCTAGAATGGAACGGCCAATAGACGATTTACAACGCATACAAATTGTTGAAAATATTCTTAATAAGTTGCCGTATAGTAGCCCATTAGTTGGCGCAAAGTACTACATAAAAGATGTATCTAGTACTATTAGCGACCTTAAACGCTCTAAGTATCCACCAAAAAAACTACAAAACTTAGCAGAAAAAAATCTTAAACAAATCCAGTTACTAAGTCCAAAAACCAGCAAAATACTGGCCGACGTAACAAGATTACCGAGCAAAGCTTCAACCTCATTAGAACTATTCGCAAAAATACACAATATTTTAAAAGGCAAGGATGGATTAGCAGAATTAGCGAACGATGAACTAGAACAAGCTATGACAGAAGCAACCGAAAACAATAAATCTACTCCGCTTACTGCGTGGAAAAACGCTTGGCTCAAAAAAGATGCTAACAATAATTTTGTATTTTCAGACATAAATCAACAATTACGCCTTATCGAGCTTGCTAAAGTTTACGAAAAATATCAAGCCACCTTGAAGGAGAAAAATTCATACGATTATGACGATATGATTTTGCGCAGCATTGATGCCTTAAAAAATAAGGATGAGCTGCGATTTAATTTACAAGAAAAGTACCAATTTATATTATTAGATGAGTTCCAGGATACTAACGCCGCTCAGTTTGAATTGGTTTCTCAACTTGCTAACAATCCAGTAAATGAGGGTCAGCCGAATATTTTTGCGGTAGGGGATGATGATCAAGCTATTTTCGCCTTCCAAGGAGCTCATGTCAGCAACATGCTTCAATTTACAAAACAATTTAGGCATGTAAAAGTCATTAACCTGACCAAAAACTATCGTTCACACCGAGATATTCTAGAAACAGCACATAATGTTGCGGACCAGATAGAATCCCGTCTGCATAAACAGTTTAATGATATAGAAAAAACATTGTCAGCTGAATCAAAAAAATTACCAAAAAATTCTTCAATTAGTCGCAACGAATTTTCTAGTATGGCTAGCGAGTACTCTTGGGTATCTGACAAAATTAACAAACTAGTCTCATCAGGCGTAGACCCAAAGGAGATAGCAGTTTTAGCACCCCAACACAAATATCTTGAGGGCATTGTACCATTTTTGGTTAACCACAAAATACCTGTGAGTTATGAAAAACGTGAAGATATACTACAGAGCCCACTGATAAAATCTTTTAGGTCTATGGTACGGCTAATTTTGGCCGCACGAGATGACGATAACACAACAATGAGCTACTTGTTCCCGCAGATATTATCGTTAGATTTTTATCAGATACCTGTACGTGAAATCTGGGATGTAAATTGGCAATACAGAACCAAAGACGAGGACAGATCTTGGGCTGAGATAGCGCTAGATAACAAAGTACTTGCACCACATGTTATGTTTTTCTTGTCTCTGGGGCTGAAAAGCGCAAATGACCCCCTAGAGTACGTACTTGATTATTTGACGGGCAGCACCTCGCTAAAAATAGATAGCGATACACCTTATCTGTCGCCGCTCAAAGAATACTACTTTTCTAAAGAAGCCCGCGTAAACCCCTTAGAATATTTTGAAATGTTAGCCAACCTCTCGACTATACGAGAACAGCTTAGGGCCTATCAAAACGGAACCGATAACCTGTTAAGACTGCAAGATTTTTTGGATTTTTTTACTGCTTACGAAGCCGCTAATCAACCTTTGATTAATTCACACCCAATTGCCCAATCCGAAAATTCCGTCCAATTAATGACGACTTACAAGGCTAAAGGTCTAGAGTTTGAATATGTGTTTTTACTTTCCGTACACGACGATATATGGGGCAAGAGATCTAGATCTAATTCTAGCAAAATCTCCTTACCTGCTAACTTGCAGCATATACGTTATAGGGGAAGTAGCGAAGATGAGCTAAGAAGAATATTATTTGTAGCAATTACCAGAGCAAAACACGGATTGTTCATGACATCGCACACAGTTAAAGATAACGGAAAAATCACTGAACCAGTTAAGTATTTACAAGAAAAGATAGAAAATAATAAACATACATCAAGTGTTTTGCCCGAATCTAAGCAATTTATTGAAAAAATAATCTTTTCACCGGCTGAGACTGTGCAGCAGGTACAGTTATTATGGGAAAGTAGGCATGTTAATCTGGATACTAACCTTAAAATTCTACTGCAGCCAAGATTAGATAGTTACCAGATGAGTCCAACCAACCTAAACTCTTTTATAGACTTGCAATATGCGGGGCCAGAAGTTTTCTTGTTGCAAACCTTACTAAGATTTCCTCAGGCTCCTAGTGAGGACGGAGAATACGGTCAGGCCATACATTCAACGCTAGAGTGGTATCAAAACCGGATTTCAAAAGGGAAGTCTGTAAGCCAGGATAAAATTGATAGCAAATACAACCAAATACTCTCAAACCGTTACATAAGCCCCGATAGGCTAGATGACTTAAGAAATCGTGGGCATCAAGCCTTAAAAGCCTACATTACTGCCCGCAAAGATATGTTTAAAACACACGCTAAAACAGAAGTTAATTTCAAGAAAGAGGGTGTGTTGCTAGGCGATGCTCATCTTGCAGGGAAAATAGATCGTCTAGAGATAGATTCGAAAAGTAAAACCGTAAAAATAGCCGATTTTAAAACAGGTGCTTCGCACACAAAATGGGACAAGACCATCAATATGCTTAAATATAAACAACAACTTTATTTTTATAAGTTCTTAATTGAAGGCTCTCATAGTTATGAAAACTACAAAGTCCAAGAGGCAAGACTAGAATTTGTAGAGCCTGATAGCAACGGTATTATAGCCCCACCGCTTGTAATTAGCTTCGATAAAAATGAGGAAAAAGAGCTAAAAAAACTAATAGCAGCTGTCTGGCAAAAAGTACAATCCCTGGATTTACCAGACGTATCAGGGTATATGAACAATTATAAAGGCACGATGAATTTTATAGAAGACCTTATCAGGGATAGTTGTAGCGAAAAAACTATTACCAGATAATGTAGCCTCCTGATTAAAAACAGGGGTTTGAACTCAAAAAAATCTTGGACTGGTGTATTTTGTAAATTATAGCTATAATGGAGCTATCTTACGGAGGGATGTATGAAAGTAGGGAAAAACCCTACAGAAAAGGTGGGAAGAAAACCTAAACTTGATAGTTCTTCGCACCGTAAAATTAACTTTTCTTTAGCGATTAAAAAGTTAAGGAAAATTTTTTCTGTAAAATCAATCAAAAATCTGAATCGTAGTACTAAACTTGCTATTACCTTGTCTGTTGTTTTGGTAGTAGTTGGTGTTTTGGCATTTAGCTTAACTTCAACCAAGCCGACCACAGTAAACAGTAACGAAGTAGTTGACGAGACAACTCTCAACCAAACACCAGAAATAGGTGCCGTAGTTAGCCTCGTAGAGGGTACACTCCAAACTAAAGACGGGGATGGCAAATGGCAAGATGCACCCAGCCAGTTGCAACCAAACCAAGGAGCAGAGCTAAGAACCGTTGGAGTGACTTCAAGAGCTGTTATTTCAATTGACGACGGCAGTATTTTAAGGATTGATGCAAATACCGAGTTCACATTCAAAGCCCTGTCTGTGGATAGAATAGAAATTAAACAAACTAGAGGTTATTTGTACGCAAGAGTTGCCTCCTCAGACGTTAGAAAATTTATTATAGAGTCTAAAGATGCTCAGTACCAAGCAACCGATGGAGCAGCTTTTAAAACGACTTACAATGGCGACGAGCAATCTGTTGAGGTTTATCAGGGTGAAGTACAAGAAACTTATACTAACGCCAAATTATCCCAAGGAGATAAGTTAATCGTAAAAAGTGAAGTCAATCCATCAAATGATGGCAAGACAGAAAAATTAGACATAGAAATAGTTAAGAATAACCCGTTTGTGCTATGGAGCAAGGATCTCGATTCCAGAAACGACAGTTATAAGAATTCACTTGGGTTTCTACAAGACATTACAGGACCTGAAATCAACATAACTAATCCACTAGATAACGGCATAGTTTTGCTAGATCCTAATGCCACTGAAGGTACAGTTGAGATATCTGGAACTACAGAAAAATTTGCCAGGTTAACAGTTCAATCAAAATCCCAAGCTGATTCAAAAGCTATCAGTACTACTGTTGGCAACGATGGTAAGTTTAAAACACCAGTTCTTACGGCCCCTATAGGAAATTCTGTCTTTGAGTTTATCGCCTTAGACCCTGCTGGAAATAAGACCACAAAAACTATCAGATTAACTTTCCAACGCAAAAGTCAGCCAGTCATTAGCGATTCTATAACTCTAGGGGTTACAATCACACCGCTATTAGTAACTCTAGATTGGACTTACGCCGGCACCGTAAAAGCACCAGATGGAGTTCAGGTAGTTTGGGACCTTGGTTCTGTTACCAAAAAACCGAAGTATCCAGCCGCTGCAGATACTAAATTAGAGGCAACTGCACAGACAACCACTATTGACATAACAACTCTTACATCTGGAGAAACATACTACTTTAGGGTCTGTGAGTACGACGCAACTGCTGATACTTGTGGACTATACAGCAATGCAGTTATGGTTGACATCCCTTAGACGGAGGACGTTTTTCGTATATCGTTTTTCATGTTTCGTTAGTTTTTCTTTTATCATTTTTCACTTAGCCACAGGATAGGCATTTTTCGTATATCATTTACCGTATTTCTTTAGTTTACCCTTTTTCTTTTACCATTTGGCTGCTAGGGAAGCTTGTTTGTATTTTATTTTTCGTGTTTCGTCATTTCTCACGTATCATTTTTCTTTTAGCTACAGGAAGGCGTTTTCATGCATATAACGCTTGTAATACTTTACAAGTAGGCTCTTTAGAAAGAGTTAGGTGACTCACGAAAAGCTAAAGTGCTAGGTCTAGAAGAACTATTTTTTCTTCTTGGTAGTTCTTGTCTTTATTCTGCTAACTAGGCTCTTTTCTGGTGCTAAGAAATAGCCGTACACGTTCATACCGATAATTGCGCCAAACAGTGGTGCAACAACAGAGGTTTTATCCCAAGAATTATTTGCAAGGGCAATCGCAGGGTTAATAAATCCTGGACCGGAAACAGCTGCAGCTAAAATACCTATTGTAAAGGCCAGCCCAATAGTAATTGCTGCTTGAAGATTTTCCATCTTGTTGTACACGACTGCAGCAAAGCCAAATGCAAATATAGCAGTACCTACAAGTTCTGCCAGAAAAATCCTACCGTCAAGGGTACCTAAACCGTTTGCAAGAACGTCTGAGTTAGTCGTATATTCGATATAAGCCAATGCGGCTGATCCACCTAAAATCTGAGAAGCCACATAAACTATGGCCTCAGAGGTAGGAATTTTACGTAAAGTCCACATTGCGACCGTAATTGCTGGGTTAAAATGTGCTCCTGAAACTTTATATAGCATTCCAACAAGAGCAACTAAACTAAGTCCTGATGCTATCGCTATATACCATGGTGCTGTAAATCTAAAATACCTAGCCGTTCCCATGGCGGCCATAGCCAGTACAGCGGTCCCGGTAAACTCCGATACAATAAGCCCTAATTTTTTTCTGTCTAGCATGCCCTCACTCCTTCTAGTAGATGTTCTACAATAAAACCATTAGTTATTTTATTGTAGTATACAGTTCTAACTAGCTCTGTACAATCGCAGAGCCAACTAGGCTACTATAGGCAAAACCTCTTCAGGCACATATTTTTCTCTATTCCCAAAATCTTTAAACAGCTCAATAACGTGTCCTTCTTCTCCAGTTTCTTGATTATCATCAGTCTTTTCGTTGGCAACAAACAGCTTCAAAGAACCATCAGTTAGGGTTACTAACGTTGCTACTGAATACATCACGCGCGTTGTTAGCAATTTCTTAGCCGCAATATCTCTTTCCTCTTCAGATAATTTTTTGTATTTAGGTGACATATTTATGAATGTCTCAACAACCTCCATTGTTCTCCAAACGTCATAGTTGAAAGACTGAATTTCGTGACCGTTATCGCTACTAAATTCATCTCGGTGAAAAGTCATACCATAAATATTGTTGACGATAACTGCGATTTCGTTATGATTCCCAAACAGTTTTGATATGGCATTTTTAGATTGTTTTTTCATAATTTCAAAAACCGTATGTTTATAATCCTTAAAGTAGCTCTCTTCTTCTGCTTCTAATAGCATTGCATTGCCAAGCACCTCACTGTAAACTCTACTATCATACATCTTTCCAAGTACTGATTTTACTAGATCTTTTTGGCGAGTCGCGTACCTAGCGTCCGTCATGTTTTTTACTATTTCTGGCATATTATCAACTGCACCACAGCCTGTTTTTTCACCCACTTCAGCGTGATTATCGCTATGCCCACCAATTTCTATGCCCATTTCTGCCATCTCGCTAGAGATAGATTCCATATCTTCTTTAAAAGTGCTGTCAACACTATCCGTTTCAGCATTAGGACCGTCTGCTATTCTGATACTAACTGCCATACCGGCCGAACCTCCAGAAACTTGAGCTCCTAAATCTCTTTCTTTCATTTCTTCACGGTTTTCTTCATATCCTTCAATACACCTACCGTCAACACAACGTGTTCTTGCGCTACGGTAAGCTCTAACAAAATATTTTTTAATATTTGATGGTGACAATACTCTGTCAACTTTTTCGCCGTCCAACTCACGCTTAAATAAACGATTTTTTAGACTAATAAATCCCGGCCACTTTATGTCTTCTCCGCCAGTAAGAGTACCGGCGTCTGTTATAAGTATATTTTCTGGTTTAAGTTCACTTCTTTCATAAATCTGCGACATTTTTACTTCTGCCTCCTCGTTATGTTCTTGTTCTACTCTGTCTTTATCTGGAAGACTCTCATCAACATTTATCACATCTACAATACCACCTAAAGGAGGTTTTATTGTACTTTCACCGTTAGGATCTGTAACGTTTGGGCTTTTTAAATCAACTAAAACATCAGTCATCTACAATATCTTTCTTTTTTTAGAACACAAGAATATATTCTACTTCATTTTT
>CAYVHE010000033.1:0-7766 GCA_964451085.1 uncultured Candidatus Saccharibacteria bacterium
GTGCAAGTTGCCTGGTCATGCTCTCTTGAGATTTATCCAACTTGTTATCAATCTGATCTTTGAGCTGGTTTTGCAACTTAGTTATAGTATCCGACAAATGATGAATATCTTTTTGAAATAGTGCTGCGGAATTGTCGTTATTTGTCGGTTTGACCTTGATAATTAGATAGATAGCCGCCAGTGCCACAATTGCTATTATAATAACCTCTACCGTATTCATAGTTATTATTGTACAACATTGCCGCTATTTATAATCTTTTTAAACAGTAAATAGATGCTCTACTAGTGGCGATACGAATAGTATAAATGCTACTCCGCCTAGTAGTAACCAGGGGCGTAGGTCCGTTTTGCCTTTTTCTGACTTCTCATGAATCTCAGGTATTATATCGCTGGCCGCAATATATATGAAAAAACCAGCGGTGATTGCCAAGGCATATGATACAGAGAAATCACCGTTTTGCCCTATAGAATAGGTGATAATTGCTGCGACAGTTGTCGCAAGAGCACTAATAAAGTTAACTAATAGCACCCGAGATCTACGCATTCCATGTTTTAGCATAAGCCCAAAGTCACCGATTTCTTGTGGTATTTCGTGCGCCGCTACTGCGATGGTTGTTACTATTCCGGTCTGAGAACTTATTAAAAATGCTGCCGCAATAGCGATACCATCAAAGGCATTGTGGAGAGTATCTCCAATAATCACCAGTGAATTTACAGCGCTGTTGTCGTCTTCATGCTCATGATGATGATGAAACCAATTTAGAAATTTCTCTAAGATAAAAAACACTAACATTCCATATAAGGCAAAATTCAATACCTGATTGTTGTTATCGCTACTCTGTAGAGCTTCAGGCAACAGATCTGTAAAGGCGGCAGCAAGTAATACCCCTGCAGCAAATGGCGTCGCGTATTTTGCCATACCCTCAGCTGTGCGTTTCTTAATAAGTAAAATTGCTCCACCAGTAAGAGATACGACCCCACCGATTAACGAATAAAATATAACTTCTAACATTATCTACGTATTTTAATGCGCTCTAACGCAAATTGCAAAAAACTTGCAATTTGCGTTATAATTGCAAGCATAATATGACTTTTATGATTATAGAAAAATTTAAGCAGACCCTTAGAAATCATAATTTATTCGTAACCCAAGAAAGAGTTCGGCTTTTTGATGAGCTTAAAAACCACTCAGGCCCCTGCTCTATAGCAAAGCTAATTAAACTAACTGCCGATTCTTTGGATGAGACAACTGTCTACAGAAATTTGAAGCTTTTTGAAGAAATTGGCGTAACAAACCGAGTATATAGCGGATGGAAATATTCAGTAGAGCTAAGTGATAATTTTAAAGCTCATCATCACCATATGAGCTGTGCTAAATGTGGCATGGTAATTTCATTTGAGGAATCTGAATCCCTATTAGGTGAGCTCAAAAATATAGAAAATAAGCATGGCTTCAGGTCAGAGTCCCACATCCTAGAGTTAGTAGGCGTTTGCCAATCCTGCCAAAAGAACTAAGCTAAGCTATTCATAATTTATAATCCTTTTACAAAAGTGTACCCAGGACCAAAACTCAAGTAAGTTTTAACGAGTAAGAAGCCAAATATAAAAGTTGAAACTAATAGTAATTTCACATAATGATTGTAAACAAACTTATGAAAGTACTTATACATGTTCGTTAAGAACAAATACAGCAACACATATCTACCAATTCTTGCAATTATAGCAACGAAAATGTAAAAGAATAAATTTAGATGAAAGTCGTGAGCCGTATGATTGAATACCTTAAAAGGTACGCCAGAAAACGGTTGATACAATAAAGCCCACTCTCCTATGTTACTAAACCAAATATGGACCTGTTCTACCATATTTAATTGTACAAACGGTAATTTAGACACAGACGAACTTTGCAAATTTACAGCAAATGCAAACAATATACCAACTATTGTTCCGTATATGTCATACAGAATCATTTTAGGACGTTTTTTTATACGCAGGAAAATAATTAACAGCAATAAGAATTCAGGTATCACAAACCAATAAAGTGCCTCGCTGAACGCCCAGAAGAATATAAGATAATCTGCATATTTGCTACTAAGAAAATACTCTAGGTGTCTACTAAAACTAATCTTCCGAGAATATTCCTTAAGGCTTAATAGATACAAAACGTAAAATGGAAGAACGAAAATAAAAATAGATACTTGTATGATTATTATATAGAAAAGATAGGTAATACTATGCATGAATAGTTATATTCATAACGTGGGCTAAATACCACTCGTACTTAGCACTATTGCAACCAATGTATAGATTGTCATTATTCCAACAACAACTGATATTGCCATTACGCCAATATAGTGTACGAACCTTTGTGGGACAGATCTTTGCTTTATCGGAGAGATTTTATTTGACTTACTCGTCAATACTCCAATTGATATTACTACTAAGACAACACCGAGGAATGGAACAATGAAAAGCATGATGAGTGTAGCAACAGCCATTACGTTGTCTAACATGGGGGATTTTTTTCTTCCTACAAAACTCTGAGCTGTAGTTTGTCCGGAATTGTTTACTGACTGACTAGGTGGATTGGGTATGTTAGGGCTGTACGTTAGGGCACCAGGCTTTGAGCTATCTACTACTGCCTTTTGTGTGCTGCCAAGACTAGCATCAGCTAAATTAGTATTGCCTTCTGTCATATTTGCTCCTTCATTCTACCGACAATGAAATTTATAGACAGTAAAGCCAGGGCACTTACCATTAGGATTGCGAAGGTAGTTATAACCGACTCTTTAGTCCTAGATGATAAAAAGAATATAGAAGACAATGTTAAAGTGCTAAATAACCCTAGATAAATGTTGTAAGAATCGTCTGATTTTATGTAACTTGCTGCAAGCCTTGAGTAGATTAAGCTAGAGGGTAACCACACCAACAATAACATGCCGGAGATAATTATTTTAAACAGAATTTGAGTATTAAAGTATAAAATGCCTCCATATAAAGCTGGCACTGGATAATAATACTTATACCTGATAACCAATAAAAAAACGGAAAGAATAACGCTAATACCAAGTATTAACATCGTCTTTTTTGGCCAAACGTGTGCTAACATCACTCCAGTGGCCATATATATTACAAAATCCCCTGCCAGAACAGAATAATCTAGGAAGTTTTTATCGTTCACTATTGCAGCTATACCAAAAATCAAGAAAGCTAAACTTAGCATATAATAAGCAAGTGAAAATTTATTAAAGAAACCTCTTTTTGGACCAATAATCCCTTTTGTAGAAAATGAAAATACAGCAAAAATTACACTAGCTGTCAGAAATGCTGCTATTGCTAACATTTAACCCCCTATTGAACAATTTACTTTTCCAATTATGAACTCAGTATAGCATAATAATCATTAATGATATTACTGGCTTTATTACTGTTTGCATATTTTCTGGGATCTATCCCGATGGGCAAAATCGTTGCCCATAGTCGTGGCGTTGATATTCAAAAAATAGGTAGTGGCAACATAGGGTTTGCTAACGTCACCAGAAACTTGGACTGGTCGGCAGGATGGAAGGTTTTGCTTTTTGACGTCTTAAAAGGTTTTATACCTTCTATCCTAGCTGTTCAATATCTCCATACTAATATGATATACGTGGTTGGGCTTGCTGCGATAGCAGGGCATCTGTTCCCTGTCTGGTTAAAATTCAAAGGAGGTAAAGGAATCGCCACCGGGTTCGGATCAACCTTAGCGTTTGTGCCGTACATAGCTATCTCTGGGATACTAGTTTACGTATTAGCTTATGTAGTTTTTCGCAAATCAGCAGTTTCATCATTATTTGCTGCCTGGTCAATGCCGGCTTTTGCTTTTTTTATAAATCAAAGTTACCCTATATTATATCTAGTAGCCTTGGCGGTAATTGCAGCGCTAACTCACAGGAAAAACATTAAAGACTTAATTAAAGAGAAATGGTAATGGACAATTTAACAATAATTCCTATCAAAAACCTTACAATATTGTTTGCGTTTTTAGTTACACTTGGAACTCTATTATCTCTAACACTATTCAAATTTAACGTTGATAAGTTTTTAAAATCTAGTCTATCTACCAAAGTAGCCATGTGGGTGCCCTTATATATTATATTCATATTGGTGTTGTACAGCAATATAGCTAAAGTGCTGATTGTAGCCTTGGTTATATTCAAAAGTTTCAGAGAGATTAGTTTAAAACTAAGAAAAAGATTTACATTAAAATATCAGGTTTATTGGTTGCTATTTATACTGTTTTTCTTGCACGTCTCGTTAGTAAGAATCGCATTGGTTAGCAACGGCGTTGGAGCCGTAATTATTATTGCTTTTAGCTCAGTTATATCAGACGTAATAGCATTTTTCTTTGGAAATTCCATAGGAAAGCATAAATTACCAAAATTCTTAAATGATACCAAAAGTTATGAAGGAGTAATTGGACAAATCATCGGTGCTTTTGTAGGAGTCCTATTAGTAAAACAGTTCGTTATTGATGTTCTACCAATATACGTATTTATCCCGATAGGTATCGGAAATATCCTGGGTGACTTAACAAATAGCTTTATGAAACGCATGGCGCGAGTAAAAGATTGGGGTAATGGAATACCAGGGCACGGAGGATATTTAGATAGATTTTCTAGTCTCGCTGCTGCATTTGCACTAAGTTACTATTATATTCTACTTACCCAAATATAGAGTTAGGTTTATAACCAGCGTTTACGCTTGAAGAATAATACAAAAACTACAGTAACTAAAGCTGTAATTGTAGCCACAATCAAAAAGGCTTGTTCACGCGATTGGAAAGGCAATGCTATATTCATACCGTAAATTCCGCCGATAATTGTCGGGATAGACATAAAAATTGCTATACTGGTTAACCTTTTGAAAACTTTGTTTAAGTTATTGGTAGCGATAGTATTGTAAGCCTCACGCATATTCTGAATTGTTTTTAGACGACTTTTGGTAAGTTCAATTAGCTCGCTTGCCGATAACTCTAAATCTTCTATTAAATCTTCGTCCTCTTCATGCAATTTCATGTATTTTCCGTTTAATAGTGCATTTAACACTACCCCGTAAGGCTGCAAAGCGGCCAAAAACTCATTTAAATCTTCCTCGACATCAATGAAGTTTAGAATGTCCTCGTTAGATATTATTGTGCGTTGTAAACGATTTCTAGTGCCTAAAATCTTCTTAGTCACACCATTCAGGTGTTGCCTATAGCCCTTGTTTATTTCTTCAAGTAATCGAAGTACTAGTTTTAGCTTTTGGGTTGTTACCAAATTTCCGGCATTCAACAGATTTAATACTGGTTCAGATTCTATACGTGACACTGTTAAGACTTTATCTGGCATCACAACAATTAGCACTGGATGTGTAGACGTATATTCACCAACAGGTCTAGAATATCTTACATATATATATAAATTGCCATTGTCATGTTCTATTCTGGGTGATTCGTAAAGATCAATACCGTCAGCAAGCAAGTCTGCATCAAGGTTGAATTTCTTTTCTAGATCCTCTAATTCTTTTTTATCGGGGTTTACAACCCTAACCCAAGAACCTTTCCTTGGAGTCTCTATAGCATCCAATGTTTCTCCACGGATATTCCTGAAATATGTTGTCTGCATACCAGTACTATATATAAATTACGCCTTGGAGTCTATGGTAATTGTTAATTTTATATCAGAGAGCAATGAAAGGCATTGAACCGTCGGTGTTTATCATGTCACCTCCATTGTTCCTGTCATGGTAAGCATCAGAAAAATGTTCTACAACTTCTAGTTTCTTCATCAGGCCGGTTCTTTTAATAGTTTTGATTATATAGTCCCGTTCTTTATCAATGTCGGCATGTATTTTGTGGTCAATCTGTCCACTCGCAAGTTTAATTCCGACTTGTTTGTCGTAAGTTGCTGCTGCCACCCAGTCGGCTTTATGACCTCCTGGCATGTACCAACCTTTTGGTGTTTTCCAGAACCTTACATGGTGGCGCTGTTTTGGCGACCCACCAACTTCCTGTTGATAGGCAAAATCCTGTTTTCTGTTAAACAGATACATATTCCCTACCGGCGCGTTTGGATAGCTGTTTTTTACTAATGCGCAGTAAGCAGCTTTAGAAAAAGAAGCAGGCGTAAGCTTATCAGCAATTTGCCAACCGGCAGCTGTCATAGCTCTGTGAATATCTTCTTTAGAACTAAAAAAAGCTAAGTTAACTGGATCGCTTAATAATCCGTCTGAGCTTCTAACGCGTCCTACAAAATAACTAGGTAAGTAGTATTTAGTAAGAACTCTATGGATTTTCGGGATCACTATATAGGATGATAGAATCCATAATCCAAAAAGTGGCAAAATCTGTTGGGATCCATCCAGTGCTTCTGCGAGCAATAGCTTATACACAACAAAAAATACGACAGATATGGCTAACAACCGAGCGACTCTTAGCAGAGCAGCTACGACATTTACAGTTAAATTAGGAATATGTTTAATTGCGTTCACTTATGAAATATACTTTAACACTGTTAGCAACCTATAGCCAATCTAACAGTTTATAGATGTAGAGGAATATCTTTGGTATAATACATCCTGCTCGCAAGTGAATATCGGCTCTAAACTTGTGATCTGTAGCCAAACGAAACAAGAAACAAGATATACGAAAAATGAGCGAAGCGTACAATGGGATGTCGCCAAGTGGTAAGGCACCGGATTCTGGTTCCGGTATCGGGGGTTCGAATCCCTCCATCCCAGCCAGATAGAGAGAATGAGCTTTTTGCTCACGTTAAGACCCCTGTTAATCGGGGTCTTTTTTGTGGTTTGGTTATTCATTTTGTTCCTCCTAGTATTTTCTTAGTTTCTAAAACATTTTCTGCGATTACTTTCGCAAATTCAGTGTATGTAACAGATAGAACACCTCCTTTATAAGTTATGGTTTCGAAAAGTTTGGTTATAATTATCCTTCTTTGATCCTTTGAGCGATCTTGGTATATATTGCTAGCTTTTTGGGATAGTTCTAGCAGCACTAGTCTCTGCTCTAGCTGCGTGGAAGAAGACAGGTCAACATTTGTTAGTTTCCTGTCTAGCTCAGCTACTTGGTTTCCGATCTTAGCTTTCTTATCCTTGTATTTATCGATGGATATTTCACCAGCCAGTTTGTCGTCGTATAGATGGTCTTCCATGGTCTGGAGACGAGATATTTGGAGCTGTATTGAACTGGCTAATTTCTCGTTGGTCTCTGCCTCTGCGCTATGACTCTGTTTTACTGCTGCGCTGACCCATTCAATAATCTCTGGCTTCGGTGATACTAGCTCGCCTAGCATGTCTGTAATCAGCTCTTCGACACGATCTTCGCGCAGGAGCTTATTACCCTTGCACCCATCTACATTGCGCTGACAAGCACCGTAATAACGGCCTTTTTGCAACTGCCAGGTGACATGTTTATTGCAAACTCCACAGATCACCACACCTCTAAGTAGTGGGTTGTGTTTGCGTATGCGACCAGCTTTTATTTTTCTGACTAGTTTAGTCTGAACCCTATTAAACGTTGCTTTGGTGATAATTTGCTCTTGAGCACCTGGATAGTCTTTACCGTTATGGCGGTTTATACCTATGTAGAAGGGATTCGTCAGCATCTTGTAAACATAGCTTTTAGAATAAGGCCTGCCATTTTTCGTTCTCAACCCCATAAGCTTCATCTCCTCTGTAATGGTTAAGGAAGACTGATTTGGTTGCAGGTAGAGCTTAAATAGCTTCTGCAC
>CAYVHE010000034.1:0-7274 GCA_964451085.1 uncultured Candidatus Saccharibacteria bacterium
TTTGGCGGCCTCCGGCGGATTGATTTACGGGTTTTTGCAGATAACCGGATCAAGCCCATCTATGGCTAGAGCTTCCTTGATTGCAGCGCTAAGCTTACTAATGTGGTTTTATGGAAGAAAAATGCACCCGATGGTTTTACTGCCTTTTTCTGCTGCCATTACCGTGTTAATAAACCCGGCTTACGCTTGGGGCGATATCGGCTGGCTTTTATCCTTTACCTCTTTCATTGGAGTAATAATGCTAGCACCACTTATTCACGCTTATTTTTGGGGGGAGAATAAACCAAAAATTGTTAGACAAGTTATTGTTGAGACTTTGTCGGCGCAAATGCTAACTTTACCGATTATCGCTTACGTATTTGGGCAATACTCCCCACTAGCATTGATTGCAAACGCTCTGATACTACCTTTTATACCAGTTGCTATGGCACTAACGGCTATCGCCGGTTTTGGTGGGGTTATTTTGTTCGGAGGCGCAACTATTATTGGCTGGCCTGCAGAAACTTTAATGGGCTATATGACCACAATAGTAGATTATCTTGCGCAGCTACCATTGGCTAGTTCAGAGATAGTATTCTCTGTTAATGGCGTAATAGTAGGGTACTTAATAATACTCGGGATACTTATTTATATGTGGCGTAGAACCGGCTATTCATTTAGAGACTATAACGTCATAGAATAGCCGAATCAAGCGGATTACTGTACAAGGTTGAACCTTGTACAGTGGGGTTTGAAGGAGGATAGTTTTTGTAATGTTTGTTGACTTTAGAAAAATGGTAGTAGATACTAAAAATAATTAAGGAGATTGGTAACCGCGTGAGGTTTATTAAGAGTTTTCTTGTTTCGTTTATCGTTTTTCAGTCTTTTAGTCTCTATATAACTTTCGCCACATCACCAACAATAATTCCTGAAACTCCAGTTGTAATTTATCAAGTTCAGCTAGGTGGGCCAGGCACCGGAACGGCCTCGCAAGAAATTGTTCTTTTGTATAATGAATCGCTAAATGATATAAATATTACGAATTGGTGTTTGCAAAAAAGCACCTATTCGTCTGTTGATGACGGTGATTTTAGTAATTTATCATGTGTTGACCCACCAGACATAAATACTGAGATATGGCTCCCTTCGACTGGCTACGTTAGCTTTGCAACCTCAGCTTTTGTCGATGCTAATACAGGGTTTACTCCAGATTTTAGTTTTAGCTCACATTTGTCTACTAGCGGAGGCCACATCAGGATCATTGATGGTGATAGTGAGGAAGTTGATCGAGTTGATTGGGGACCACCAACAGAACTTGTAAACACCTATGCTCCTGTACCTGCGGACGGAGAGGTTCTAAGTAGGGATTTAACGGCTGAGACTATAGATACAGATAATAGTCTTGAAGACTTTAGTTCAGATATTTTACTAAACCCAATACCACAGGATATCTACGAACAAGCCGTTCCAGTTGACCAATGTACCAATATAGAGGGTTTTCAGGCTGAGTTGCCGGTAGGATACCTTAAAGACACCTCAGGGGACTGCATACTAGACGAGTGTCCAAATATTGATGGACTACAAGCTATCATTCCTGAGAGTTTTTATTTTTCTATAGATGACAACAAATGTCTAGAAATTCCACCAGAGAATGCAGAGATATTAATTACTGAGCTTCTGCCAAATGCTCCAAGCTATGATAGTGGGAATGAATTTATTGAGCTTTTTAATCCTAACAATAGGCCAATTAATCTTAAAGGATATAAATTGCAGTTGGGTCCAAGCTTTACTAAAGAATATATTTTTACTGATGGAGTGATATTAGCTGGTGAATATCGGACATTCTCTGACGCAGTTACTGGGATAGTGTTACCCAATACGGCGGCATCTTCGGTGAGGCTCATTGCTCCAGCCGACAATTTAGTTAGTCAAACGGGGGTTTATTCTCATGCAGGAGATACGGTATCTTGGTCTATTGTTAGTGATGTTTGGATATTTACAAACCAGATTACGCCCGGTGCACCCAATAAACCATATCTGCAACCTGCGGAAAATGAAGTTTTGGGAGTAACAACGGTACTTGCGCCTTGCGGTGCAGGTAAATTTAGAAATCCAGACACAAACAGGTGTAAATATATAGTTACTGCAGTGTCTGCATTAACTCCATGTAGTGCCGGCCAATTTCGCAATCCGGCAACTAACCGCTGCAAGAAAATATCTACGACTACATCCGCGCTTAAGCCTTGCAAGGTTGGACAAGAGCGTAACCCTGAAACAAATCGCTGTAAAAACGTAGCGGTTCTTGGATCGTCTAGTTCATCGTCTTCCGCATTACCTACAATTAATGACGTCAAAGCAAAGAATACCAAGGGAAGTATTAATTGGTCAGTTATATCTATAGCCGTTGGCAGCACGTTTGGATATATGATTTATGAGTGGCGAGCAGAACTACGAAACAGATTACTAATATTAAGATCATAGATGTATAAGCTTTTGCTAAATAGAGTAAAGCTATATCGAACTCGGAGTTAACTCCGAGTTCGATTGACAAGTGAAAAACTAGGCTAATACGGCAGTTAACTATACAATGGTGTCTAATGGCTTTAGATATTCTTTTACTCGTAGTTGCCTTGATTGGTGTCGTTAAAGGCGCCGACTGGTTTTTAGGTTCAGCTGAAAAAGTTGGGGTGTCTTTAGGTTTACCACCGTTTATTTTGGGAGTCTTGTTGGTCGGATTTGGTACTAGCTTACCTGAACTTGCTACTTCACTTGCGGCCGTATCTAAAGGTGTAGAAACTGTTACTATAGCCAATATCACTGGATCGAATATTGCCAATATTCTACTTATTATTGGTCTGTCTACGATTGCTCTGGGAACTATCAAGTTCGACAAAAACCTTATAGATTTGGATATTCCGCTATTAATAGGTGTGACCGCATTATTTTCACTATTAGTGGTTGACGGAGATTTAACCAGAGGTGATGGAATTATATTGCTACTTGGTTTTGTTAGCTATATTTTTTATTCCTTGGCCTACAGAGAGGACAAAGAACATCACAAAGGCCTGATTAGTTTAATATCATCTTTATCTAAAGGTTCGGCGAGAAAAGTAGAAAAACACCAAAATATAATGGGCCCTTTTACGGTTATTTTATTAATTACCTCAGTTGCTTTGCTTGGAGCGTCTTCTAAAGTAGCTGTTGATAGCTTACTTAGAATAGTACAGTCAATAAATATAAGTGTAGGTGTTTTGAGTTTCTTTGCCCTGGCTATTGGTACAAGTTTGCCAGAGTTGGTCGTGTCGCTTAAGGCCTTAAAAAAAGGGCAAGGGGACTTGGTAGTAGGTAATGTCATAGGCTCTAGCATGTTTAATCTGCTACTAATAGGCGGTACGGCGAGTGTTATACACACCCAGACTATAGACTCATCAATAATTGCCTGGGTAATTGCAGGACTGGGTATATCCACAATGCTTTTGATGGCTGGCAGTATTTCTAAGCGTATTCATATCTGGGAAGGCTTCATTTATATGCTTATCTACATTGCTATCGGTACAAAGATTATTTAGTAGAATAAATACGTTAGTACACATACGTCGCTATAATTTTCATTTTTTGTCTACACAAGACTAAGGTACAATAAAGGTATGAATAAATATATATTAGTTATAGTTTTTGCATTATTAATTGGTGGTGGCGTTGGGTATATGATAAAAAACAACGATTCCACACCTTCATCTTCTTCTGATAGCGGTGTCGTAGACAGACGCTCTCAAGAGTTATCCAGTGTACCGCAATCTATTTTGAAAAATAGCGGTGCTAAAACTTTAGACTTATCAAACAATAACCTAACAAGTCTACCCTCAGAGATTGGTAACCTAACAAAAATTGAGATTTTAACTCTGGACAATAACAAACTAGAGGGTTCATTGCCAGGTGAAATTAGAAAAATGCCTAACTTAAGAATTCTAAGCGCTAGGAATAATAACCTCTCCGGAATACCTGCAGAAATTGGTCAGCTATCAAAACTTGAAAAAATAGATTTTTCTGGCAATAACATCTCTGGCTTACCGCTAGAGTTAGGCAACTTGACCAACCTTAAGACGCTAGACTTAACTGGTAATCCAGTTTCGCACCTTGATCTTGGGAAAATCAGAGAAAAACTCGTTAATACAGACATAAAACTGTAACGGTACTAGTACCAGTAATCTTTACTAGCTTTAGAGTGAATTTTAACGTATTGTTTTGAAATCTTTTGCCATATTTTATATTGTTTAGGTTTAGTTACCAGCTCCCAAGCAGAACCATATACATATACTTCTTTAGAAAATTTACTCTTAAAGCGATAAATGTTAAATAACTGGTCGCCCTTATGTACTTCTCTACCCGTAGCAACACCACAAAGATCGTAGTTTTTAACGCCCTGTGATTTGAGGTCTTTCATTATTTCCCACTGCAACAACGTTGTAGCGCCTAACTGCGAGTTGTGAGTGACCGATGCCCCGTCTTTATACCATGCTTTGTCGCCAATTTTTATAACAAAAGCTCCAGCTAATACATCGTACCCCCTGTATGCAAAATATAGTTGTGCTTTACCTTGTTCGGCGAATGACCTCCAATAATTCAACATAAAAGATCGTGATCTAATATAAAATCCATGTCTTTTTTTGGTTAGATTCAATAATTCATAGAAAATTTTTAGAGACGACTCATCAATATCTATTTTTTTTATTTCTACACCGCTAGCAGCGGCCTTACGTTTGTCATATCGTGCTACTTTACTAAAAGAGGCCAGCATATCCTCTTCGCTTCTGTTCAAATCTACTTTTATAGTAGATTGATGTTGGATATTGTGAGGAGACTCTTTAAAACCAGCATTCACAATACTTTGCTGTTTTTCAGTTTTAAAATCTTGAGAACTAGGCTCAATAAATACTAGAAAAGCATCCTTAAATGTATCCTTAATTGCATCTCTTATCTCTATATTTTTATCTACACTATTCCCAAAGAAATCCTCACACCTTGGAGCATAATAGAAAAATCCAAGTCCTGGAACCTTCCTCTTATAAAATATGACTCTATACTTATTAAGTATGGTAGTACTAATTGATTTCCAGCCGTAATCATTTCTGAAATTGGCCCAAGCGCTGTCTTGCAAAAAATAGGAGCACGAAACTGACTTATCTTTCGGTTTGTTCCCGCCGGGATAAGCTATTTGTGGTGTTGTGACTTTTTGTAAAACATTAGAATTAACTAAAGTTTTGCGCCCTTTACTCATTAAGCTAATGTTAGCATGGGTTGCACAAAGTATACAAGTATAGAGTTACAAGAAGGGGAGCCAGCTAAGAACTGGTATTGGGTATATTGCTAGTAAGCCGCCGCCTGTTATAAAAATTAATGCAGCGAATGTAAAAATCATCAAATCGTACTCCCAACCACCACTAGAGGCCCAATATTTGCTGTGCCAGATAAATATATGGAAAAACATTGATCCAACCATTGCTAGCATTGCAAACAGTGCACCAATTTGGGTGAATATACCTAGCAATAATAACCCACCCGCCAAACCTTCTATCGCTACTTGAAAGTATGCGGCCGGCAAGGGTAGTTTGTTTTGTTTTGCGAACCCGGCAACGTCTTTGTATTTATTGTTGAAGGATACTATAAAAATAATAGCTACAACCACTCTTGCTAATAACAATACTACGTCAATTAGGTGGACATTATTAAACAAGTTAATAGTTGTGATGTCTTCTAGGGTTCTGCTTAGCCAATCTATGTTTTGCATTTAAGTGAATTATAATATACTTATGCTTAAATTCAAAAACATATTTGTCAGGACGCCATTTATTCGCAGTTTGGGCACATAATATTCTCCTATACGCAACAACTTAATTTTGATAGATCGTTTTTATAGGATAGAGCTACATATTTTATTCCCTCTGACAAAGTTGGAAACATTGGGATTGAATTTGTTATGTCATCTATAGTGTTTTTATTGGTTACTAGTATCATCGCTTCAGCTATTAATTCGCCGGCATGGGGCGCGACAATGTGTACGCCTTCAATTGCTTGTGTCTCGGGATTGGCTGACATTGCAAACAAGCCTTCAGTTTGTTTAGTAATCAAGGCTTTTGGCACCATCTCTAATTGAATAGTTCTACACAAACAAGTATTGTAGCGTCGCATTTGCTCTTCTTCGGTTAAGCCGACGCTAGCTAATTGTGGGCTAGTAAACACAGCATAGGGTACAGTTTCATAGTTGATAAAATTATTTTCGTTGAGCAGAGCGTTAGCAGCTGCAAAAGTACCCTCGCGTCCCGCAGTGGTCTCTTGGCGCATCGGAAGATTAGTTACGTCCCCCACAGCATATATGTTATCTAGGTTAGTCTTAAATAATTTGTCTACTTTGATTGCACCACGGTTATCCAATTCTAGATTGGTAGACTCTATATTCATACTATCGGTATTAGGGGTTCTTCCGGAGGATACTAGTATCTCGTCCGCTATTAAGGTTTCAGTTGTGCCATTGATCTTATAAGTGAGTTCTTTTTTACCATCAACTATTTTGACAGATTTTGTCTTTACGTTGGTTTTAATTGCTATTCCCTCATCTTCTAAAATACCCTGTAATCTTAAAGCGGCGTCGCTGTCTGCAAAAGGCAGTATCCTTTCAGATTTTTGTAAGATAGTGACTTTAGTGCCAAATCTTGATAACATTTGCGACCATTCACAACCTTGTGCGCCGGCACCTATAACAGCTAGGCTTTCTGGTAGTTTCTTTAACTTCACTACATCAATATGAGTTATATAGCCGACATCTTCCAACCCGTCTATTTCTGGTGTTCTAGTACGTGATCCTGTAGCTACTATAATTTTATCTGCAGAGTAGGATTTGTCTCCGACTTTAATAGAGTTATTGTCTATAAATTCAGCTCGACCTTGCAGAAAGGTGACATGCTCAAGGTCGTTCAAGACAGACTGGTATTTTTTTTGTCTCATTTGCTCTACTAGTGACTGCTCGTCTGCAATAACTTTAGCAAAATCTTGTTCTTTGATATCAAACTCAAGCCCCGGGATGCCGTGATGTTTAGCCTGATGTACAAGCTCCGCAGCATGAATCAGTGTCTTTGATGGTACACAACCAACATTTACACATGTGCCACCTAATGGTAGACCGTCGTTTACCATTAAAGTTTTATGGGCGCTTTTATTAGCCTGTATAGACGCCGAAAATGCTCCAGCGCCACCTCCAATTATTATTAAATCGTAGTCTTGATCTTCACTCATGCTAT
>CAYVHE010000035.1:0-7208 GCA_964451085.1 uncultured Candidatus Saccharibacteria bacterium
CTGGATATTTTTTCAAAAAAGCGTCTGGCAATACGAATTAATATTGTCAGGTTATAACCACTGGCAACTATTATATGGGTCAGCCCTAATAGTCTTAGCTCACTGTCTAGTTTTTCTGGTAAAGCTGTTTTTTGGCCAAGCAAAAACCCTGAGCCAAGTGACGCCTCCGGTTCTCGCACTGATTTTCTAATCCCGCCAGCAAACCAGTCCCTGGTTTCTCTGCCAATATCCGAATAATCCTGCCTTACAATATCGGTAATTCTCGCTCTATAAACGGCAGCCGGCAGATTCCCAAAACCTTTGGTAAGTTTCCCAGCAATAGTAACCACATCAGACCGCTTAATATCGGCGTTCATACTTGTTGCAGCCCATAATCTACCGCCATAAGCCGTATTTTTTATATGTACATCGACTAGACTCATCCTTAGGTCTCCATCGACATCATAACTTGGGTCCTCGGATACTCTACCAACTACTGCTACAGTTTTGTTAAAAAACTGACCATAACCAGACAGTGACAATATTTGGTTCCCTCCGCGCCACAGCCCAAGTGTGAGCCCAGCCAAAATTATAAAAATAATACTTACAGTAGTTCGTTTAATTAAGGCTATTAGAGCTAGGCATACGGCAACAACCAACCATTCCAAACCAAAATAATTGCTAAATTGCAGAGATAATACTGTTCCAACTAGAATTCCTGCACTCATCCAAGCTATAAGCCAGGATGGGTGGTATTTTCTTAAAGGAAATTTAGTTCTTAGCGTCACTTTTGCTTAACCGGTAATACCTGTCCTCCACACCCGTTTAAGACTCTTTTCATTGCGACTTTTTCAGCCGCAGTTACCCATAAATTATACTTCCTTTTAACGGCAATTTGTCTAGCAACATACTGACATCGATAAGATTTATTAGATGGCAACCAACTTGCGGCATCACTGTCCCCCTTCTTTTGGTTAGCTGGACCATCTACGGCTAGTAAATTAAGTGAGTCGTTGGCAAAATGCAGTCTTTGGTCGACAGAAATTTGTTGAGCGCCGGTTTGCCACGCATTACTAAGTGCTATGACATGGTCTATTTGTATCTCTCCGCTGGTTGTCTTGCCTCTCAGGAAATGTATTGTTTTTCCAGTATAAGGGTCATCTAATATTCCGGATAGAACTGTGCAATTATCATCAGCTAGTTTAGCTTCTCTAAATCCCTGCTGCATCATTATGTTTCTAACGTCACAGTCCCCTATTTTCGCCCAACCATCGCTAAATTGTGATCTTTTGTAACCAGTTTTTGGAGCTCTCCCCTTAACTGCTAGTGAATCTAGAACTGGCAAGGCAAGCTCACCGTCAACAACGGACTCAGATAGTACGGCGTTTTTAGGCTGACTTTGCGGGTTATCATGCAAAAACCCAGGATCAGTAGAAAATATTAATATCAGCAAAGATATCAGCATCACAACTATAGAACGGCGCTTTTTGAATTGGCGCATCGGAGTATCTATCATTAACAGTAGTGTAGCTAACTACTACAGATTTATCTACTATTGCAGTTGATGAATTCTCTCAGCATAAGATCTTGATACATCGGCGTGTCCCAAGATTTTTAGTGCTCCGACAAGTACGTATACTTCATTTAGAATATCTTCATAGAGCTCTTTTTCCAGCTTAGAAAACCGGTTCTCTATCTCTTTAACAAGCTCGTTCTTGTGGTTAGAAGTAGCATTTTTTAATGTATCAATATTCCCAACAACTTCTAATGACCTGGCGGATCTGTCCCGTTTAACAACGTGCCCTCGTTTTATCAAGTTATTAATGTGCAGAGCAACTGTCGCAACAGAGGTATAGTTACATCCCCGCATTATTTCTCGGTAACTAGGGCTATAGCCATGTTCGGCGATAAAATCTCTTAAATACCCTAACAGTTCAAACTGTTTTTTTGTAGGGCGAACGCTTTGATCGTTTTTCTTGTTTCGTGTTTCGTCTTTCATTTATCAACCTTTACTTATTACTCCTGTTTATAACTCTAACTTTTTTGGGTCTATGAATAGCTGGTGCGTGTTGATGACGTTTACGCGGAGACTTTTCTTTTTTAAAGACCCAAAGTGAATACCATAGCCAATTCCAAACCGTAAAGAACCCACTAGATATAAACTGACCAATATACGGTGACACGCCAACAGCGCGAAGTCCGCCAACTATCCCCTGATCCATCAAAAAGTTAACGAACAGAAGACTATAGTAGCGTTTTGCGCTATCACCTAGGTCTTTTTTGCCAGATTGACGCTTAAAAACCCAAAATTTTTGAAGCAAGAAATTTATACTAGCCCCAATAATGTAACTGCTAATTTTTGTAGGCCAAAAAGGTATATGTAAAACCTTATCTAAAAAGGCATATGACCCGTAACCAATCCAAAACCAAGCCCCACCAGAAATCATATATTCTGTAAATTGGATTATAAGTTTCTTGAATTTGTGATTTGTACGCATTTTGTTTATGTTTATATTCTATATTTGTTCTTTTTTAATTACAAATTACTTTTTATCGTCAGTCGCTGTATCGCGCTTGTCGGTAATTCTTAGACTTACCCTAAACTCTGTTCCAGAACCAGTTAGGCTGTCAACGCTAATACTGCCGCCCATCTGCTCTATATACTGTTTAATTATCCATAAGCCAAGCCCTGTACCGCTGATGTTTTTGGTGTCGTCATTCTTAATTCTGTAAAATCTCTGGAATAATCTTGACCTTTCTTCTGAGCTCATCCCAATACCCGTATCACGCACCGACGTAATCAACATCTTATTTTTTACACTGTGGCTTACTAATATCTCACCCGTCACTGAGTATTTAACCGCGTTATCTACAAGATTAGTTATTATCTCCTGAGCTCTTCCGCCGTCTACTAAAGCCCAGTTTTGATCCGATTCTGGTTGGTATTTTATAGTTAGACCTTTTTTTTGTGCTGGCTGAGTATAGACACTAATTACAGTTTTTATAATATCGGTCATATTTACCGGTTCAATATCAAAGCGTATTTTACCCTGTTCTATACGACTAACATTTAGAAGATCTTGCACCAAAAAATTCAATCTGTCGGTTTGGGCTATGGCCACAGCAAGCTGCTCTTTTGCAGAATCTGGAATATCTCCAAAATCTCCATCAGTTACATTAGATATGTACCCCTTAATTATAGACATCGGAGCTTTAAGCTCGTGTGTTGCCACAGATAAGAAGTCACTTAATGTTTGGTTGAGCTCTTTTTGTTTTCTTAACAAATTAGCGTAGCCAATAAATTTAAAGTGATTAAACAAAAGGAACATAACTCCAACCACACTGACGGCCATAACAATCACCGATCTAGAAATAGTAGCGTCAAACTTCTCATCTAAATCTGTGGTTAATAAGTCTGACGATACCAAACCAATAACATCTTGCTGGTCAGAAAGAACTGGTGTCACCACACTCCAGGCCCTTGTACTTTTACCGCTATCGGTTACACCAGAAACACTTTTTGCGACTGCACGTTTCCGAGAATAGGCAATATCATACTGCAATATATCTATTTGGGAGAGGTTAAGATCGCTAACGGAAGATGCAAATATATTGTATTTACTATCAGATCTTGTCAGGACAATTACATTTCTTAGTTCTGTTTGTGAAGAAATAAGTCCATCAATTTTCTCTTGGGCGCTAGTTTTATTATCGTTTACTAAAAAATATTTCATAGAAATAGACAAAACGGAATTAGATAACTCAGATCTGGATTGCAATTCTTTATCGTAATTTGTTCTAGTACTAGTTGTCAGAAGAACAGTATTAAACACTAGTAGAGCAGGTACAATCACAAGGATTGCTAAAGAGTATACTATTTGTAATTTAGCTTTATTCATGGCTATCTAATGACCGATCCTGATCAGTAGAGTCTATGCCATTTTGTGGTTCAAAAACATTTGAGGTTAGGTTAGATGTAGGGCTAGACGTTGAATATTTTGGCTTTTTTAATTTAAAGAATAAAAACGATACAAATATTGTTCCCGTAAAAGTAACTGCACCAATTGTCGATGCTACAAGCATATCGACACTTCTATTGTTTGGCGTAATAGTCGGTTCACCCTGCAACTCAAGACTGTAGCCGTTCGGGTTTAATTCAGTAGCAGATGCACCTTTGACAAAAAAGCTAGCTACGCTTGAGCGCTGATACTCACCGTCGCCTTTATCAACAAGGGCATAACCTCATGCCCTCCGCTTACCAGCGGGTCTTCCAGGCTATAGGACCAGTTGCCATCAGAATCTGTCGTAGTAGCAAGAACTAGGGGCTCAGAGAATACATACAAAACTATATTGGAGTTAGGTTCCGCGATACCAGATAACTCAAGAGTTGTTTTTTCTATTCCATCCTGGGATATTGATTTTTTAGCATTGACTATTCCTGATATTGAGATATCTTTGGATACACGGGCAGTTTTAACATTTTCTGGTGATACAGGTGACAATATATTCGGTATAACATAGTTGTATCTATCAAAACATTGTATGTATTTTTTAAACTCGCTAGAATTTGGTCGCCTATTTGCTTTTACTAATGTATCCGTCCCGTCTGCGCCTAATTTATCGGTGATACAGGCCTGTATCGTTGGGTCTGAGTTGAGTACTCTTTGAATAGCTTTTGCTGGTTCAATATGTACTAGTCTTGGGCTTGTGCCACCTTCTACGGGTGTAGCATTGCCACCATTTGCAGGTGGTATTGAGCTGGTACCGTCGACTGGGTTTGTTGTGGTAGTAGAACCATCAGGGTTTATTACGGTAGTAGACCCATTAGGGTTTGTTGTAGTGGTAGACCCATCGGGGTTTGTTACGGTGGTAGTAGTTGTTGGGCTGCCGGCAGAGCCACTAGTTGAGCCTGTAGAAGTAGTATTATCTACAGTTGAACCGCTTGCTGAATACTGAGGGACTACCTCAACTAAAGAGTTCAAGGTAATACTCTGACCACCGTATATAACATTTGCTCTTATTATGCCGTTACCGATGCCTGGCCCAGACGAAAACCTACCCATAGAGAAGTCTTTTGGAGATATGGTACCAATACCATGTGTGCTCCAGTTAACTACTGCATATTTTTCTAAACTCAAGGCTTGGGATGGATTAGTATATAGAACTTTAAAAATCGCTATGCTATTAGTGGCCCCAACCCAGGTACTAGGATTAAGCTGCGCATCTAGTGGTTTCTTGGACGGATTTGCTATTGTAATCTGAATTGGAGGGGTATTACAGACGTTATTACCACCGTAAGTAATCCTTGCATTTAAGCTGTGAGATATGCCTGAGTCAGAAAACGATGTGTCCCACATCATTCTCCACGGTGAGCCTAGGTCATTGGGATCAATTAGAGCAGCCTTTCCTATTATCTTGCCGTCTATTAATGTGTAGACAGAGGTTATCCCAGGATCTCCAGAAATGTCTATCGGTATAGTGTTTGAAACCTGTTGCGTAACAGTAGTTGTACCAATACCTCCCGATACTTGGGGAACGGATGGGTTTAGCATATCTATTCCTGTAGGGCATACACCTGCTACAGCGTATATTGTATTTTCACCGCTTGTAACCAATCCATAACTAACAACCGCTAAACTGAATACTACGATAATTAATGCCTGGATTCTTCTACTCATGATGCTTGTGTTAAGTTTAACCTGTATTGAGTTTTATTTCAAAACTTCGCATAGCTTATTATTATACAGTGATACAATAGCTATAGATGAAACACAGTGCATCACTTCTTTATAGCTTTGTCTTGTTTGTGGGTGATTTTTTAGCATTGATTGCGGCCTTTAGCCTTGCCTACATCGTAAGAGTAAAGATTGACACCAGACCAATATTAGAGCCAATTACTGCCAATGGATATATCGGTGTCGTAGCACTTTTGCTTGTTTTTTGGATAATAATATATGCCCTTCTCGGTTTATATAAATCTCAGGTTTACGAAAATCGCTTTAAAGAATTTTTGATGCTGCTAGTTGGTTCATTTGTAGGTATTTTATTCTTAATTGGTGCCGAATTTGCTCTAAACAGGGCAATTTTCCCAGCCCGTTTAGTAACACTTTACGGTTTTGTTTTTGCTTTTCTTTTAACTCTTCTATTCCGTACCAGCGTAAGAGCCATCCGCCGGCAGCTTTTCCGTTTTAAAATAGGTATTAACAATGTTTTAGTCGTAGGTTCTACCCCAGTAACTAACGAATTTATTAATCTACTGTCCAAACCCGCATCTGGCTACAGAGTTATTGGTGTTGTTGGTGATAGAAGAATAAAGTATCAGGGTGTAGATTCTACTAATCAGTTTGGAACGTTTGAAGAAGCAATTAAGAAACTGCGTTCTGAAAATATCCATAGCATTGTACAAACAGAATTATTTTCTGACGAACTGCTTAATGACAAAATCCTAGCCTTTGCCCAAGAAGAGCATATCGCCTTTAGGTTTGTACCCGGCAACAACCGTTTATTCGTCGGCAGCATTGATGTTAATTTATTTGAAAGCATTCCTACCATTGCCGTCTATCAGACCGCATTGACGGGTTGGGGCCGGATAGTAAAACGGTTATTTGATATAGCTGGCGGCATTTTACTGATAATTTTAAGCCTACCAATACTGGCAACTATTTGGCTAGTATTAACTGTTTTTGGTGGTGGAAGTGCAGTTTATAAACAGACCAGATTATCCAGGTTTCAATCTAAAATTGGTCTGTATAAGTTCAGAACCCATAAAATGGAATTTAATGGCTTAAGCCCAGAAAAAGCTTTCGAAAAAATGGGCAAACCACATTTGGCAAAAAAATACCGCGCCAATGGTGATTATCTAGATGACGACCCGCGCATCAGTAAAATGGGTGCTTTTCTGCGTAAAACTTCGTTAGATGAGCTACCGCAACTAATCAACGCTATCCATGGAGACATTAGTTTGGTAGGGCCTCGTCCTCTTGTCCCAGAAGAACTTAATTCTTTCCATAAAAAAAGTGTTATTTTAAGTGTAAAACCAGGATTGACAGGACTTGCCGTAATTTCTGGCAGACGTGACATTAATTTTGAAGAACGCAGAAAACTGGACATGTATTATGTCCAAAACTGGAGTTTTTGGCTAGATATCGTGATTCTGCTTAAAACTGTAGTTATGGTCCTCCGCCGCGTCGGAGCCAAGTAATAAGTAGTACTACTTATTACGTTTATCG
>CAYVHE010000036.1:0-6807 GCA_964451085.1 uncultured Candidatus Saccharibacteria bacterium
CATTTCCGCCACCGCCCCCACCAGTATTAGTAGGAGGATTACCACCATTTCCACCCCCACTATTTCCCTGATTTCTACGGTCTCGTCTTCGCCGTCTTGCAGCAGCAAATATGTTGCCTGGGTAGGCGTCCTTAATTCGTTCTATTCGCTCTGCGTTTTTGGAAGTCCTGGATGTGTGGGTAGCATTGTACGCACCACGTGCTTTAACTAGTCGACTTTCCATATCAAACTCATTACCTTTAAAGGACTGAAGTCCTTTCTTGCCTAATCCAGATATTCCGCCAGATATTGAGCCTAATACTCCCCCGGCGAACTTAAAAGAAAAAGGAATAAGGAAGAACGGTACAAATAATACTATTAGTCCTATAAACTGTTGAATACTACTTTGTGCAAAGCCCCCAAGTCCTGAGTTGGTAGAACTAACGTTCATAAACATTACAGACATAACATCAGCAACACCAAATATAACCATGATTATTGGATAGACGATTAGCGTTTTTATTAATAACCCAAAGGATTGTTTTGCATATTTTTCAGTACTTGGTAGCATAAACAATGCAGCCAGAACCGGCGAAAGTATTGCTATAGTAAGGATAATCCCCCTTCTCATTAAGATGGTACCAAAGACAGCAGCCACGGTAATTAACATCGGTAATATCACCAAAAGCAACAACAACATTAAAAACCCACCTGAATTAACCATATGAATTACGAATGCACCACCCAGGACAAAAGCTAATAGTCCACCACTGTTCACGAGATTGTTTGGGGTAAAACTGAAACTAGCAGAATCAGCAAGAGGAGACGTAATTAAGCGACCAGCCCCCTTTCCGATAACATTAAAAATATCAACCAGGGTAGACACGCCATAATAAGAAAGATTAATTAAAATGGCCGCTAGAAAAATCCGAGGAACAGCCTTTTTAATCGCATAGGCGTCTAACAATCCTCCGCCTATAGTCTGGCTAAGCACAACTATCAATAATCCAAATAACAGCATTATGTTTCCAATAGTTCTAAAGCTTTTCCATATTTGGTAAGGAATTGTGCTATTTCCTGTTGAGTCTACGGTTTTAAGGGGTTGTGTAAACAAAAACGGTTCAATAAATTGTTTAAACATCCAGTCCATAGCATCTAATGAGCCGTTAATTATTGGGCACATAATCCAACTCAGGCTAAAGCCAGATGATTCACATGTTGGGTTGTCGTTGCCGTTGCCGAGACCTAGACCTACATCTGGTTCTCCCTGATCTATTATGTCAGAGGCTGTCCTGCCATCTGATAGCATAAGAGTTTCCCCGTCTGTCGGGTCTAATTTATAAAATGGAAAAATCCTGTCTTTTACTTTTTTAACAGCGTTGCAGTCGAGTATAGCGTTAAAGTGTCTGTAATCCTCGGTAAAGAAGCCTTTTTTATCTTCCTTCTTGGTGTCAAAGTTATAAAAATCTTGACCTAGAGGATACCAGTCAGAACCGTAGTTAAAATGACTATTACCGCTACTACGGCTCATCATATGCCACCCAAGATCTATTTTCCCAAGCTCCGTTTTAGTACTTGTGCCAAAACCATTATTTTTTCTGATATTCATGAAATTTACGACTTCAGAATCTGTGCGATTATCGCTTTCTCCGTAAATGGTTTTGTTTGTGGAATCTGTAGCGGTAAAATCGGCGTTATTAATAGCAGAGTTACTGTAGTAATAACAAAAATCAGCCAGATTCAGTAGTCTTTCCGCCATCTCTTGGTCGTTAATCGTCCTTGCGTCAATATAAGGCTGAATGACATTTTTTCTAAAGTCTTCTAATTTTCCTTCTACAAAACTATCCTCAAAACCCGTATTACCTCCTGACCTAAGGGTGTCTCCAAATATAGTTTTTTCAAATCTTTGTGGTACGCTATCTGTTGAGTTACCTGCAACTAACATGCCTGCGTCCTCAAAGATTACTATAGTTCTGTTAGTCACGTCATTACACGTCATTACACCATCTTGTTCTATCCCTAGATCAACCACTGCATATTCAAACGTTCCGCCATCATCAAATATTTCTGAAAATTTTGTATAATTATCTAAACTCGTTGCTATGCTATTAGTTATGCAAAAACCAAAAGCAGCAACGATTTGTCTATCTTTGGATTCTTGAGTTAAGGCAGATGCTATGTTGTTGGGTGCATTAAAAAAAGACATAAACATCGTTGAGATAAAGATGCTAGCAATAAACAGAATAGCTGTTCTCTTCTTATTCTTTAAATAAAAATATCTTTTTATAAACATAATTAGTATTGACTAGAGTATAACATCTAAGTTTAAAACAGTATATATAGTCTTTACAGAGAACAAATACTGATTTTTCTAACAAATATTGTTATTTGTTGATATATTTTGTTTAATAAATAAACACAACGTATTATATGAGCAACATCACATTAGTGTTATAGTAAACATCAAATATGCATAGGTTAATAAAGAACATAACAGTATCGTTAATAGCATTATTGGGACTTATTTCATTGGGACTTATTTCAATAAATTTACTAGCCCCACCAAATGTATACGCGCAATCACCTGCCGAAAGCCAAAGTAACACTACAAGTAGTTCAAGCTCCCTGACTAATGGTCAAGGCGTAGGGTGTACAAGTGGCAGCACGGACCCTATTTGTCAGAGTTTTACAAGAGAAGAGGTGGTGGATGGAAATCAGTGCGGGAGAGGGGATGATGCCGTTCACGTAAGTATCAACTTGGGGTGTAGGGGCAAAGACTATCCCGGAGGTGATGACGTAAATCCTATAACAGACTTAGCCTTTGCACTGTTTAGACTTTTAAGTGCAGGTGTTGGTATTTTAGTTATAGGCTCTGTTGTTGTAGCGGGGATTCAATACACTACTTCTAGAGGTAATCCGCAAAGCACTGAAGCGGCAATAAAAAGGATAACAAGTAGTTTTACGGCTCTGGTTATATATATGTTTATTTTTGCTATCGCAAATTTCTTAGTGCCTGGAGGGCTTTTTATATAATATGAAAAAACTATTTATATCCGTAACTCTGTTTATTAGCATATTTTCCTTTGGAATAATGTATACACCACAAATTGCTAGTGCTGCAAGCTGTAGCAAATCTGGCAGTTTTTTTGGGTTACCTACTTGGTATAAGTACCTTCATGCCGAAACCTCAACTACCGCCGTTGCAGGAAAAGAAGATTGCGATATCAAGATAAACAACGTAACAGATATATGGCTCATAGCTGCAGCAATAGTTGAAGCGCTAATAAGGGTGGCAGCTTTGCTGGCGGTAGCATTCATTATTTATGGTGGGGTTTCCTATATTATTAGCCAATCAGAGCCAGAGAAAACCGCACAAGCATTACATACAGTAATTAATGCAGTAATCGGTCTAGTTATAGCTATAGTTTCTTCTTCCGTAGTGTCCTTCGTAGCAGGGAGATTTAATTAAATGGAACAATTGTTTAACACTGTTGCTCAGATAAAGAATTGCCCACAGGGTGCTGCCGACGATAAAACTTGTTTCACTAACCTGCCACAAGTATCTGCAGATTCTTCTACTTTAGCCACGGGTCTTAGTATTGTATTTGGGGTTATATCGGCGGTTACTGTGTTGATAATTATTATACAAGCGTTGCGGTTTGTGATATCGCAAGGAGAACCCGAAAAAGCTGCTAAGGCCAGGAAAGCAATAATTTATGCCTTTATAGGTCTGGGTATTAGTCTTAGTGCAAACCTAATAGTTATATTTATATTGAAAGATGTATTAGCTTAAATGAAAAACTTATTCGTATTCCTAACCATTTCATTTTCGGTGTTTGTTGTTGCTGCTCCGGTGGCTTTTGCTCAGGTCAATATAACAGAGGATGTTTGTAGTGGACAGTTGGGGAATGGAGATGTCCCTGCAATATGTACAGATATAGAATCTGGTAAAAGTACGGGCAATAACCCACTTTATGGCGAAAATGGCATTTTAACCAAAGCTATGCGAATACTATCGGTGGTTATAGGTATTATTTCTGTCATTATTATGATTTATTCAGGAATCCAAATTATGTTAACTCAGGGTGATTCAGCTAAATTTAATAAAGAGCGTAACCAAATTATCTACGCCGTAGTCGGGTTAGTTATTGCAGCATCGGCAAGAATTATAGTAGAGTTTGCGGTAAAGAGAATAAACTTAAACTAAAAGGAGGAATATAAAATAATGAAAATATTGCTAACAATTCTGATTAGTTTTATAGGTTTTACGGGGATACTACTGGTACCTTCTGGGGGCGATAGTGTGTATGCGGCTAGTAGTAATACATTTGAGGGGTCAACTAATGAGGCCTGTGCTGGACTGGCTATTGATGGCTCTAGTTTTATTAACTGTGATAATCCAGACAATGACAATAGTGTTAACTCTACCATATCTCTAGCCCTAAATATGCTGTCATTGGTTGCAGGTATAATTGCGGTAATTCTAATAATTATTAGTGGTTTAAAGTTTATGACCTCACAGGGCGACTCTCAGCAGGTGTCACAGGCTAGAAATAGCGTCATATACGCTGTCATAGGAATTGCAACAGTAGCTTTGGCGCAAATAATTGTAAAATTCGTTTTAACTAAGACCTCGAAAGCTGTGATACCAGCGCCTTAGGGTGTTGGAAAAACGGCAGTATTATTGTAATCTATAATAAGGTTATGGTATAAATTAAATATAAGAAAGCAAAAGGAATAACAAATGACGAGAATTAACAAAATATTAATAAGCATAATGTTAGCGCTAGGGTTGGCTGCACCAGCATTAATAGCTTTGCCAACTTATGCGGCAACAGCTCTTAATAAATCTCTGCAGTGTGGTGTAGATGTAACAGCTAATCCGAATTGTAGCGTAGATTCATCAGTTAACACAGAGGGTACGGTAACAAATATCATATCTACCGGCCTTAACCTATTTTCTTTAGCGGTTGGAATAGTAGCAGTAGTTATGATGATTGTAGGTGGCTTGAAGTATATAACTTCTGGTGGAGATTCCGGTAATGTGACAGGCGCAAAAAATTCAATCCTATACGCAATCGTTGGATTAGTTATAGTTGCTTTAGCCCAGGTAATAGTTAAGTTTATTCTTAAAAAGACAACAGACGCTACTATATAATAAAAAGAAAACAAGAAACGACACCTTAGCCTTAAAAAGCAGAGGTGTTATTTTTTTGGTCTTTTTTTAAGTAAAACTAAAACTCCCACGAATAATGTGGGAGTTTAGAAACTCTAACGCATTTTAAGTAGACTGCTATAGAATAGTAATCTTTTTAACAGTATCTTGTTTTACCTTTGTAAATCCGATAGTCAAGACGCCGTCTTTTAGGACTGCTTCAATAGCGTCTTCTTTTACTGGAACAGGTAGCGTGATGCTACGGCTAAATTCGCCCCAATAACATTCTTGAACAAAGTAGTTCTCTACTCCGGATTCTTCACCGGCTGATAGGGTTCCACGGATACTCAAGGTATTGTCCGCAATACTTACATCTAAATCATTTTTGTTAACACCTGCTGTGCGGGCCTTAACAATCAATTTTTCTTTAGTCTCATAAACATCTACTGCAAGCTGTCCAGGAATAGCTTCATCGTCGTCCCATTCGTCAGCTGGAGTAGCATTTTCGTCAGCTACAGTCTCGTCTATAGGTGAACTCACATCAGTGTCATCACCCAAAAAGGCTGCAGTTAACTCATCTTCCATTAATAAATCTTCGTCGCGCGATTTTCTCGCCATAATTGTGGATCCTTCCTTATGAGTTGTATTGAATGTGGCCGTGTCTCGCTTTTTAAGATCACATTCTGGCATTTTTATGTTAAAACCAGTATAACTAGCTTAGGGCACAAGAGCAAGCCTGTTTAGCTATATTTACAACACAATAAACACAACATGTTAAAAATCGATTCAATTTTAGGTCTAATTTCACCAAACTTATGCATTGCCTGTGGGAAAGAAGGTTCAATAATGTGTGACAACTGTCTTCAGACTGCAGGAGAGCCTATTCCCTCTCGCTGCGTTGGTTGTATGGCAATGACAGAACAATATCGCACTTGCAATACTTGCCGGGGGTGGTTGGATGTATATGCAGTTTATGTCGCTGTTTCATATGAGGGTATCTATGGACAGTTAGTCAAAAAATTTAAATTTGATGTTAATCGTCAGGCTGCATCGGCAATGGCTGGTTTGATGTTAGAAAGTATTGAGGATTTAGAAATTCCAGAAAACGCCCTGTATTGCCCTATACCCACAGCACCATCTCGTATTAGACAGCGAGGATTTGACCACGCCAAACTCTTATCCAACAAGCTAATCTCTAACATTGCTAATTCCAAGGAGGCTCCTTGGAAAGGCAAAGTAAGCTATCTTTTGGGGCGCAATACCAATGTTAGGCAACTTGGAGCCTCTAGAGCTAAGCGCATAGAACAGATGAAAAATGAATTTTACGTTAAAAAACCAGAAGACGTAAACGGAAGAACAGTATATATAATTGACGATGTGCTGACCACTGGGGCGTCATTATCGGCAGCTGCAAAAACCCTGAAAGAAGCCGGAGCAAAAAGAGTTTATGGAATAATTTTTGCTCAAAAAATATGATTACGCTTCTCTTTTTGTATCTGATAAGATAAGATAAGTAACGCAACTAAGGTGCGGAGAGGTACCCAAGTGGCTTAAGGGGACGGTTTGCTAAATCGTTAGGTCGGCGAAAGTTGGCGCGAGGGTTCGAATCCCTCTCTCTCCGCCAAACTAACAATAGGGCTGCAAGCCCTGTTTTTAGTTTGGAGATGAAGCGT
>CAYVHE010000037.1:0-6486 GCA_964451085.1 uncultured Candidatus Saccharibacteria bacterium
AGGCACTACGTGTCGATTAGTTATAACGTAGCCGTCCTTACTAAGAATCACACCCGTACCAGCTGATTGGCTCTCCACAGAGCGCCCAAAGCCAAAGAAATCTTGGGCAACTGACGTACTCGTAACATTTACCGATACTACGCTGGGGCTAACATCGCCTGCAATGGTGTTTATTAAGTTACTTTCGCCTTCTATTACTTGGCGCGTTATTGGTGTTTGCGCTTGATTGTTTAGATTATTTTGACCACCATACCAACCGCCAAAAAACCCTGCAGTTATTGCTATTAATATAGTCAATAAATTCTTAGACATCTCTGTTGTCTTTATCTTAGGTTTTTTCTTATCGGTTATTTTATTTTTTTCATCTTCCTTAGACATACGCCCTCCTTGAGTTGTTTTACAGTAACGACTTAAATTGTTTTATCACTCCAGTCTGAGAATATAATGAGAAACAATACTACTGCAGACATCACTGCTATAAACTGTCTTCTTACATTAGGCGTGAGTCGGTTGAAATGTTGCAAATAATAAATAGATGCTAAGCCATACCCTAACATTCCAATTAGCAAAGCTGGCTGAGCAATGGGCCCATAGAATATCAACCAGTGACCGCTTAACCAGGCTACAGACCCTGCAAAAAATGCCCAAGCATAACCTGTTGCACGACTCATAGCGGCATCAAAAGCTGTCAAAAAATGTCTAGCACTGATATATGTTATACCCCAAGTAAGTAATACTAGTGAGAATATCGGAGCGTCAGACCAAAACAAAAAAATTGCTGTAAGCCCTATAAATTGAGCGACTAACGCCTGTATACCTACCCAGATAGGGTTGGACTGGGGTTTTAGTACTAATAGCCATAACGCAAATAACGCTGCCCAGAGGATTTGCAAGGTTTGCGTGGACGATAGAACCATAAACATCACAAAAGACAGCCCAGCCAATATATCTACTCCGTTAGCCATAATACTAGCCGGCCAGTGTCGAATTTTTACTGAGAATATCCTCCATTTTGCCAATAAAACCACTGCAGCGGCTATCCAGCCAAACTCTAGCCTAACAAATATATAGCCAAGTATAGGCAGTAACGCTGTTAGCAAAATATGTAAAGCAGCTGAGTAGCCCTCTGTAGGTTTTTTAGTTTGTAGTCTTAATAACTTCATCTGTTCCTAATATTATAACAAAATCAGCCTCATCACTACTAGGTAGACCATCAATCTTTTCGGTTACTGCCGTTAAGCCTAATCGTCTCTCCATATAGCTCTTAGTATAGCGATTCTCCCCATTAGACAGGTCTATCATTACGTTATGTATATAGCCAAGAGTAGGAGCATTATCGACTGTAATTACGTTATATCCGTATGACCTAAGTTCGTTTGCTGTAGCAGTCGCCAGTCCAGGGGTGTCTGTTCCGTTTAGAATTACGACTTTGGCGTCTTCACTGTTAAGAAAGGCATCTCTGAGTTTATTCCTGATAAAACTGTGAATTTTATCATACTGGTATAACCCCTCAGATGGCACTACCACCGAAAGACTATTTATATTGTCTGTTCTCACAAGTATATTTGGTGGATCTGCCAACCCTACGGAAGCAATACTATCTCCACCGATGTTTTTGCCTATCTCATAAAGCCTTTTTATTTCTCCCAAGCCATTAAGATCAGTTCTTACTTTACTACCAAAAGTCCCCAGCAAATCTATAACCTTAAATGGGTTAGAAAACGTGCCTATGGATAGTACCTTTTTTTGCAGAGCTAGAATTATCTCTCTTTGTCGCTCAGTTCTGTCAAAATCTCCCCTAGCACTACCATGGCGTGAGCGCGCATACAAAAGTGCTCTATAGCCATCGAAAGTTTGCAAACCCGTGTCTGCAATCAAAGGATTATTATTATTTAACCAGGCCATTGTACTGTCATACAATGGGTTTTTAACATCGACATCAATGCCTCCAACTGTATCTATAGCATCTTTAAAACCATCAAAATCTACCATAACGTAATAATGGACTGGAATTCCGAGAACATCACTGATTTTTTGTTTGATTGCACTTAAACCTACATCTTCTGCTGCCTGTAAATCATCCTTTGTGTCGCTACCGTTAGCCAGCCTAGCTTGCTTGGAGTTTGCGTAAATTGCATTGATTTTGGTTGAATATCCTCTAATATCCTTTACGTACAAATCCCTAGGTACACTAACTAGCGCTGCTTCATTTTTTATAGGGTCAATGCTTGCAAGGAGTAATGTATCGGTAAGATCAGGTCCGTCGTGCCCTGGTCCTCCTTTTCCTATAAGAAGAATATTTATCCTACCGTCGCCTTCCCCGTTTAATTTAATCGGATCTACATTTTTTTGCAGCGCAGCGGCCCCTTCTCCATTACCTCTAAATACGTTTCTGGATTTTATATAACCATAGCCAAACAAAGAAGCTACTCCTATGACAAAAGCAACCAATAGTACGGAAAATGATTTTACAGTTCTTCTTATTATTGAAGATTTTTTCCTAGAATGTAGGCGCTGATGTCTCTTCAGTTTTCTCCTTGATTTTTTGTTTATATCTTCCTCTATTGGAATGGGTTGGGATAAAAAACTGTGATCCTCTGCATCTAAATTGGTTTGGGCTTCTTGGTTTAACACGTTTGATGGTTGCCTCGTGGTAAACCCCTCAGGCTTAGAGCTAATGTCTGCAACAGAAGGTGCTACAGGACTATAATTTGTACGATGCTTGCCTTGAATATCAGCAGATGGTGTGTTGCTACGCGTTATAAAACCATCTGTGGTTTTTAGTGGTTTCTTACCTTTTTTTGGTTGTCTAAAATAACTCATGTTTCAACAGAGTATTATACCGTTTTTATATGATGATAGTAAAGCTTAAGCTGTAGTCACATTGATATAGTATACTTAAACTATATGATGCAAAATGAAATAAACCATGATAAGGCAACCCCCGCTGCAAGAAAAGTAGCCAAATCTGGCTGGAAAAGTATCGGTTCAACCGTTGGGATTCTGCTTTTTGCCCCATTATTGGCAATTTTCATAACAGTTTACGTTTTTCAGTCATATGAGGTTTACGGCTTGAGTATGAGCACTACACTGCAAAACGGGGACAGATTGATTGTACAAAAATTTTCTAAAAATTGGGCCCGTATCAGAGGTCACGAGTATGTTCCGAGACGAGGCGAGATAATAGTTTTTGATAAGCCAGCTTTTGTTGCAACTGGCTCTAACGATGTGAGGCATTTAATAAAGAGAGTCATTGGGTTACCAGGAGAAAGAGTTGTTGCTAAAGACGGAGAATATACTGTGTATAACAACGAATTCCCTAACGGGTTTAATCCTGATGACGGTAAAGACTATGCAAAAGACATCATTACTACCCCTGGCAATGTAGATATCAGCGTTGGGCCAGACGAAGTGTTTGTTAGTGGAGACAACAGAACTAATTCACTAGATTCTAGAAATTTTGGAGCTATAAAAACAAAATCTATTACCGGAGTCGCAACAATTAGATTTTTACCAATAGACAACATCAACAATATATAGATAAAAGTCACTACACAGTTCTTAGTGACGTCATTTTCTGTACTATTTAGTATTAATTATCTAGATTATTTAGTAGAGATTTTAAATCTTTTAGGGACGAATATTTTACTGACAAAATACCTTTTTCACCACGTGATTCCTTGATTTTAATACGAGTCTTTAGTGCGTTACTATGGGCCTTTAAAGCCTCCTGAATTTTGGGTGAATAGCTTACTGCACTAGCTACTTTTTTGTTCTTATTTTGGCTTACAAAAGCCTCTGCGTCTCTGACAGAAAGTTTTTGAATAATTATTGTGTTCAATAATTCAGTCTGTAATTTGGGCTGATTTTTTAATGCCAAAATAGCCCTTGCATGACCCTCTGAAATTGTTCTATTTCTTAAAGCTTCTATAGCTTTTTCTGGCAGGTGCAATAACCTAATTGAGTTACTAATTGTAGTTTCTGCCTTGCCTAATTTCTTAGAAATTTGTTTTAGTGACAAACTAAACTGATCCCTTAGTTTTAGCAGCGACATTGCTTGTTCTAGTGGTGATAAATCCACTCTTTGTACGTTCTCTACAAGTGAAACCTCTAATTCCTCCAATTCTTTGTGTTCTCTAACTATCGCTGGCACTGACTTTAGGCCGGCCATCTGGGCAGCTCTAAAACGTCTTTCTCCCGCTACAATTCTGTAGCCCTTTTTATGTGGCATTACAATCATAGGCTGTATAACACCAAATTGTTTTATAGATTCGGCCAACTCCTTAAGGGAGTCTTCATCAAACTCTCTCCTCGGTTGATCTGGATTAGTTATAATCTTTGATATTGATAAGTTTTTAATATGTTCGCCTGGCGAGACGACATCATCGATTACAAAGTTAGTAGGTATTAAGTCTTCAAAGCCACGGCCTAACCCAGTATTTTTAGCCATTATTTCATAATCTCCTTTGCTAGCGATTTATAGGCTCTTGATCCTTTTGACCATTTATCGTGTTCAAAAATAGTCTTACCGTAGCTTGGCGCCTCTGCTAGCCTAACATTCCTCGGAATAGAAGTTTTAAATACATATGTACCAAAATACTTCTTGACCTCATCAATTACCTGACCGGATAAACTATTCCGAGCGTCCACCATTGTCATTACCACGCCTAAGATCTGTAAATCGGGGTTTAGCCCCTGCTGCACTCTTTGGATAGTTTGCATTAATAAACCTAAGCCCTCTAAAGCATAAAACTCGGTTTGTACTGGTATTAATACGTCCGAAGCAGCAACCAATGCATTAATACTTAATAAGCCCAAAGACGGCGGACAATCTATAAGAATATAATCAAAACTCAATGTCTGTATAGCCTTTTTTAAAACTGTTTCGCGTGATAGTACTGACACTAGCTCCTGCTCTGCCGCTGCTAGAGATGTTGTAGCCGGTAAGATAATTAAGTTATCTATCCCTGTTTGTAAAACCGCATCTCCGCTATCCTTGCCCGAAACCAAAACATCGTAAATTGAGTTCTCAACGCCCGCCTTATTAATACCCAGCCCACTAGTCGCATTAGCTTGAGGGTCTAGGTCAATAATCAAAACCGATTTCCCACTCTTTGCAATAGCCGCGGCCACGTTAATAGTGGTAGTTGTTTTACCTACCCCACCCTTTTGGTTTAAGACTGCTATTATTTTCCCCATAGTTACTATTATTCTATCACTTTAAAGATAAAGCATCCTAACGTTTCTCGATTGTTACCCAAGATTCACCAGCTATAGTAGTGCTGGCTACAGCTGTACCGGCCTGTCCACATAATATTTCAATATACTCACTTGGTGCAGTAGTCTGAAATACAAAACTAGAAGTATTGGTAGCAAAATCATTAGGTGCCTTTCGCAGATAAGAGTACGAAGCACTTTGTGCGACAGGTGTTACGCCATTAAGCCTAGCACTACAACGCAAGTTTGTACGATTAGCTCCGTCTCCTAGGGTACTAATATTATAGTTAAGTCTATACCAGCCTGCAGCGTCCAATGTAATTCTACTATTATTGAGTGCTATATCATGAGTAAACCCTGCTGTTTTAATCGTTTCTGTATCAAGCGGAAGAATAACTGGTGTTACGTTAAAGGCTGTTCCTCCTACAGAATCGGAAGTTTGTATCATCTTCGGCGTGTTAGTCTTACAACTAAATAAACCAGATGCGGAATCCCATTGTAGTACGTCGTATTCTCCTACGCAGCTGACTAGACCAGCTCCGTTTATAGTACCCGTAATACTTAAATCTTTAACTGTAGTGGTGCCCGTTATTGTATTTACCGATAGATAGCTTACTCCTGCGGTATTTCTGATATCCAAAGCAGTACTTGTAGTATCTTGGATTTGTAGAGAACCGGTGTTAGCGACCGTGAATACTGCACCACCATTCTTTTGTAGACTTATTAAGTTACCTGTTGCACCTGTTTTATTGATAGCTATTGAGTTATTTAATGTTGCGTCTATACTATGCGTTCCGCTTGCCAACGGTAGGAAACCGCAAGTATCTGAACCGCTAATACACAGGACACCCCCGGTATCAGGCAACGTAATGACTCTCGATAAAGTTGGTGCACCAATGTTCAAAGTTATAGTATTGGCATTGGTAGCGTTATTAAATATAATCGTACCATCGGCTGAAGTGGAAGCACCTAGTACTAATTGTCCTGTTGAATTAAAGCTAGACAGTACAGTTCCTGCACTGTTTTGTATCTCAAAAATATTTGCTGACTGCCCTGCTGAACCTTGTATTGCTAAGCCTTTGTTAGTGGCCGTTGATGTATAGATAATGGCTTGAGCTAAAGCGTCAGGAGTTGCTGGATTATTAATCTGTAATCTAGCATTGACAAATACGTTAGCTCCAAATGTACTGGTGCTATTAAATGTATTACTACCAGTAAAGGTCTGACTAGCATTTAGCAAAGCTACGTTAGTAGATAGTCTTAGGTCAT
>CAYVHE010000038.1:0-6383 GCA_964451085.1 uncultured Candidatus Saccharibacteria bacterium
AACTGCTAGCAAGGCTAGGAGCTTCTTGGGTAGTAATGTAAGTATATTTTTCATAATATTATCTCCTTAATTCCTTATCTTGTTGGCACTGTACCGTTATTCGCAATTGATGATGGGGGTATTATAGCAGCAGGTGCTTCAGTTGAAGTTGGTACGGTAACTGGTGGAAGATTGCTGTCAAAAATAGTACTGGTTGTTGGAACTGTATCTATTATGTTAGGGATTACTCCTGGCGCTAAAGTATCAGGTGGAGCAGTTGCTGGAGGTGGAGTTGTGACTTCTGGAGTTACAGGGGCAAGCGTAACCGGAGGCGGTGCTTGCGTAGTTGCAGGAACTGCCTTACCTGGTTCTCTTGATGTTGTCGGCGGTACAGTTGGTGGTGGTGTTCGCTTAACAGTTGAAGTTGTTACTACTGTGTACATTGGTTCACAACCTTCTGGTGCAGAATTAACCAATATATATCCAAATCTACCATCTAGTAGATTTTGCATGACTCCTTCTATAGAGATACATCCTGCCTTGGCTGAGCTAAAAGCCTCCAAAACTGTGCCATCTGGTGCTAGATATTCTCCGCCCAAATCACCGTCCTCTTTGCTGTCTTTGCCTAAACTAGAGTACGCAAACTTAGGAAATCCATTTTCTGTCAATCCAAGTTCTCTAACAAATGAGGACTGTACTGTTACGTTCCCCTGATTTATAGTGCTCATTAGTGTATCTAATATAGCAATTAGTCTTACCGCATCGGCTTCTTGATTATCATAAGCTTCTTTTAGCGCTTCTACTTCTTTTACTGTGTCTACTGGTCCGACTTGTTCTACTACATATCGATCAACAAATGTCTTGACCATTTTAGTCATTTCTTCATCTGTTCTTTCAAGACTAACTAGAGCTTCGTGCAAGATGCCATCGTCTAAATCACCTATTCTAACATTGGTGTTTCCAATTTTGGCATTAGCTAACGTAACAATACCCTCTGATAACTGGTATGGTCCACCACATAGTCTGGCTCTTTGTTCTTCAATAGCCTCTTTATTTAGTGCCTCGGCGTCCTTATCGTTTCCAAAATACTTTGCAGTATCTTCTGGAGTATTTGATACATCTTTACCGTTTTCAAACGCAAAATTGGTTGAAGTAGAGTCTGTGAAAAATACATCACCACCCTTTTGTACGATACGAGTACCGGCAACGTTAAATGCAGATATGTTTATAACTTCTACACCTTGGAGGATTCCTATAAAGCCATCTTTCCTTGCAGCTTCAGGACCACCTTTTGCGGCTTCAACAAAGCCTATGCAAGCTTCTGGATTTAATAAAGATTTAGGCGTTATAGTATTCATTAACTCTGCAATAGCTGCTTCGTCATAGCCTGCAGCTAGAAGTTCATCAACTGCTTTTTCTTGATCAGTTTTAAGAGCTTCTGTTGTTGTGGTTGTTTCTGGGATAGTGGTGCCATCTAAACCTTGTGTCGATTCACCGCTAAGCCCCGGTTGTAGTGGCCCAGGCTCACTATTATCTGCACTACATGCAATTGTTAATAAACCAGTTACAACTCCAACGCCTAAGACTGTAGTGGCATTTCGAAGTTTGTTACCTGTATTAATAACAGGGGGTTGTTCTGGTGTTATTCCATCATAATTTGTTGGTTCTATATTAGTCATATATTGTTCCTCTACGAGTTATTACTTTCTAAAAATTCTAAATAAGTATCTAGGACAGGTAGACCAGCGGTTTCAAGAAAATTATTAACAGGGTCTGTAAATTCCACATCTAGGCAGTTTGAATAAGTTCTGTTCACGTCTTCTTGTGCTGCTTCTTTTTCTAGCTCTGAACTATGAGTATCAACACCCGTTTCAGGTACAACTTTCTCAAGTGCCAACATAGCACACAAATCTGCAGTTAAATTACCTGCTTTGGTTACAATTTCACCAGTTGTATCACCCTCAATCATAGGTCTATTATTGCTATCAACGGGAGTGTTTCTTTCCTCGAATATGTAATGACCCAGTGCTCCAAGCGTTAACAGTGTCCCAGTTAATATTGCCCCAGCTATTGCATTCCCAGCCCTTTTTAGTCTTTCAGGACTTTTTCTTGAACCATTAGGTATCCCAAGAATGTCATCCGAATGCGTATCAGGATTTTTCTGTTGGTCAAAAAATTTTTCTGATAATAGTCCGTCAGGATTATCTCCAATCATTACTAATGTTTCTCCTGTTTTATTGCTCACACCACGGTTCTCTTACCTAAAAGATAAAGTGATTAAACACATATTAACACAAGCTGTATTTATTGTCAATACTATTTCACGGTTTTAATGTTTATGCTTTCTCAGGGGTACAAATAGCACAAAACAACCTATTTAGCAGGCTTTTCTGGCTCTACTGCCTCGAGTTTATCCTTAGGAAAGCTAAAGCCAAAGGTAGAGCCCTTGCCTTCTTTTGAATCAAATATTAAGGCACCACCTTGCGCTACAATAACTTTTTTTGCCATGAATAATCCCAAACCGGTGCCATCAGGGCGGGCTTTTCTAGCATTGTCTGCCCTGTAAAACTTAGTAAATAATTTATGTTTATCGTTTTTTGGAACCCCTATTCCGGTATCTTTTACAGTAAACTCTACTGATTTTGGGTTGTCTTTTAATTCAACTTTTATCTTGCCTCCCGCAGGTGTGTAGTAAATGGCGTTGTCTGTAAAGTTCATAACAACTTGCCTAATCTTCATATCGTCTAATTTTAGAGTTGTAAAGGATGTAGGCTTTGTAAAGGTCAGGGTAATGTCCTTGTTTTTTGCCCCTTCATAGAGTTGATTTACTTCACTTTCCACCAAGTCTGGCAGATAAACAGGTCTTGTATCTATATTAAATTTACCTGTTTTTAACCTTGAAACGTTCAATAGATCAGATATTAGATAAACCATCCTCTGAGAACTAAAGAAGGCTTGCCCGAGCATTTTAGACTGAGTCTCAGTAATCTTACCTGCATCACCCTCCAAAACCATACTTATATAGCCTTTTATGCTTGTCAGCGGCGTTCTTAGCTGATGAGACGCCATACTAACGAATTCATCTTTAGCCTCGTCTAGCGCCTTTAATTTATCGTTGCTGGTTTTGAGCTCTTTTGTGGCATCGTCAATCTTCTTCTGCAACGTTACGTTAAATTGTTCTATTTCTTCAAAACGTAGGGTGTTTTCTATTGCTATTACTAGCTCGTTGGTTATAATTTCTAAAATCTTAACGTCTTGCGAAGAATATATGGCACCACTCTTTTTTCCCCCTACCAAAACGTAGCCTATGCCCTTAACTCCATAATCGTTGTTGGTGACTAGCCTAGCCAAAACTTGTATATCGTTATCCTTTAGAATTTTTGCTAACTTTTTCTCGTTTTCGTTTGTAGGGTTATCGTCAACTATAAACACTTTTTTCTTAAGTTTAGACGCCAAAACCTGTAAATCATCCATATTATCCACCTCTGGTTCCTTACGGTGAGCTCCGATAACTCTATCCGGGAAATATGACGTTTCACGAATGAAAAATGTAGTAAAAGCAGCTTTTAGATTTTCTTGAATCACTAAAGCACTTTTAGTTAATAATTCTTCAAGCTCAACACTGTTAACTAGCGTCTTATTTAGTTTATCTATTAAGTCTTGAGGGTCGTATTTTTCTTTAAAAAATATTTTTTTTGTGATTTTATCAAAATACTGTTTTATTGGCTGGAATAATACTGCTAAAGCAATAAACAAAAACACATAAAAAGTTTTTTGGGAGAGTGGAAAAACATTATCCTTGAACAAAACGGAAGATAGAAGATTAAATACCGTAAAACCAAATATGCTAGCGATGATAAACACCGACAATAAATATGCTAATGCCCGCACTAAGATTAGTTTTATATCGAATAATTTAAGCTTAATAATCGCATAGAAAGTTATCATCACATATGCAAAAGTGAATAAAGGTCCAACCCAAATGTACCTATAGTTTCCCAAATACGGAAATATAAAATTAAAAGCAACGCCTAAGATAAAAGCAACTGATAGACCAGATAATATTAACTTCAAATATATTTTTTCTGTACCCTTGGCTTTTAAAAATTTTCTTAATATTGCGCTGAATCCGATCAAAACATAAGCTACAAGTACAACAGCATAAACTAAATATCCCGTATGGTTTAGAACTACCTCTTTGCCCCACAATCTTGTTGCTATATCCGTAATCAAAATACTGGGAACAGTAGCGATAAGTACTGAACCTAACACCGGTATAGATGTGAGCAGCAGCTTTTTTATTAACGATAATTTTTTCCAAGACCCCGTAAAACTTAGGCTAAATGCCAGAAATGATAAAGCTATGAAAGCAGCCACAATGTAATAAAATTGTGCCCACACCGTGGCAGCTCCGTTATTAGTGCTAGATAAATATCCCGCCAACCCCAGAGTCCAAAGACCTACAGTAAATGCAAAAGATGTAAAAAAGATATTATTAGTATTCTTTGTATTTCTAACCAGAATAATAGACCCTAACACAAAGTTAGGTATTGCAATAAGTAAGAGAGCTAGCGCCTGAATGTTCATATATAACCTATGGAACAAGTTTACAGTTTTTTAGGTAATAGTTCTAATGTTTATTATAGTTTATGGTCGATTGTTACCCAGTGCGATGTCACCTATGTCACTGCCTTCAGAGGGTTTAGGAGAATTTGCAACTTTATATATTCTAGGATCTCAGGCTCTAATTTTTGTTTATAATCGGCCAGTTTACGATTCCAAGTACAAAATCTCTTCGTGGCCTAGCCAAAACCATATTTCTAGGCAACATTATTTCACTTTCTTTGACTGCTTTCCAAACTTTTGGGATAAACTCACTAGTTTGCTGTAAACAAATGTCTTTGAAAAGCACCAACAGAGTCAGATCCTATAAATGAAAGCTCGACTACTAAATTATGTGTATATCCGGCATATTCCATATGGTGCTTTGTTTGTCGATTTCACCGAGTTAGTTTTTTATACTATAAGTTGTTTGATTATATTCCATAAAACGCTATGATAGAACTATGAAGATTGCAATAGTTGAAGACGACACAGCAATAAGCCAAATGTACCGTATCAAGTTTGAAGCGGAAGGTTACGACGTAGAGACCGCCGAAAACGGCGTGCTAGGACTAGCGTTAATAGAGGAAATGAAACCCGATATTATTCTTTTGGACCTTATGATGCCAGAGATGAATGGTGACGATATGCTAAGAAAACTACGGGCAACCACTTGGGGTAGCGACATTAAGGTCATAATCCTGACTAATATGGGAGAGAGCGAAGCCCCTGATGACATTCATGACCTTGGCGTAGAAGCCTTTATTCTAAAAGCAAATATGACGCCACGTCAAGTAGCTGAACTTGTTAAGCAACACCTTTAATTAACCCGGATAGCCATAATCTCTTTATATAAAGTATAATTAAAGTTATGAAAATAGGATTAGTTGGTTGGGGCATAGAAACCCAAAGCGCATTCGAGTATTTTGGCGACGGCAATAGTTTTTTAATTGTGAATGAAGAATCTCGTGACGATTTTCCGCCTGGTAGCAATGTTACTGTTAAGCATCTATCAGATAACCGCAAACCCGGTTTAACCGGTAACGCCACAGATTTGTCTTATCTTGAAGGGCTAGAGTCTTGCGACAAAGTTGTTATAACGCCGGTATCTAGGAAGAATCTGGAAAGGGTCTACCCTGAAGATAGTAATTTTTGGCAAAAAGTAAGCACAACACTAGATATATTTTTTGAACAATCTCCCACAAAAAATATTATCGGAGTTACCGGAACAAAAGGTAAAGGCACCACTTCGACCCTAATTTATAAAATATTAGAAGCAAGCAAGAAACCCACGTATCTGGCTGGAAATATAGGAAAGCCAACGTTAGATCTGTTGCCCAATCTAAAATCTGACGATTTTGTTGTGCTAGAGCTGTCTAATTTTCAGTTATATAAATTTTCACACTCGCCACATATCGCAGTCCACTTAATGGCCGTCGCTGAGCACATTACAGAATGGCATTTAACTATGGATGACTACATTAAAGCTAAAAGAAATATTTTTCTTAATCAAACTGCCGACGATATAGCAATATACTTACCTACTAATACAGTGTCCAAAGATAATGCTGCATTTAGCAAGGGCATGCAAATACCCTACACGGAAAAGCCTGGAGCTTATATATCTGATTCAGATCTTACGATTGACGATATTAAAATATGCGAAATATCGGATATTGCACTGCTTGGCAAGCATAATTTAGATAATGTTTGCGCTGCTGTTACCGCGACGTGGCAAATAGTTCAGGATTTAGAGGCCATTAAAACTGTCCTGAAAACTTTTAAAGGTTTAGAACATCGTC
>CAYVHE010000039.1:0-6325 GCA_964451085.1 uncultured Candidatus Saccharibacteria bacterium
CTGGCTCTGTTTCAGGAAGCTCAACCGGCAAACCTAGGACCAATTCGTAGCGCTAGACCTTATTATGTACAGTGGGCCGCCGGTTTTGATGCAGCATACGTCCATAGCGGAGGAAGCGGAGAAGCGCTACAACTAATTAGAACTCTAGGCGTAAAAGATCTAGATCATGGTGCATACGGCAACCAACTAGCAAGCAGAGTTACAGACCGTTTTGCGCCACATAATGTCTACACAAGCATGGCTAGGATTGATGCAATGAGAGCTAAACTAGGTTTTACATCTAGCAAGTTCACGCCTTTTGACAGAAAAGCGGATGAACCTGTTTCAGCCACAGAGCCTGCCCAAGCTACAAAGATTAACTTTCAAATCTCTGGAGCATTTTATAACACAGCTTATACCTATGACCCCACTAGCAACTCCTACCTTAGAAGTATGGCAGGAGCCCCACATGTAGACAGAGAGAACGGAAAACAAATTACGCCTAAAGTTGTCATTGCACTAATTACCACCTATGGCATCCACTCTGACGGTATACATAGCGTATATGGCACTACAGGTACTGGTGACGCAAAGATTTTTCAAGACGGCCAAGTTATATCAGGTAAGTGGCATAAGGCATCATCAACTACGTCATTGTCGTTCACGGACGTAGCGGGAGCTCCATTGCTTCTTGATGCTGGGCAAACTTGGATAACAGCTATTCAACCTGGACAAGTTTCTTATACACCTTAAGTAGTGGGGAGCAGTTAATGGATTATTTTAAATCATATAAATACCAAGCAGTGGTCTTGTTGATGATTGGAATTTTTATACCATTAGGGCTTTCTGTTGGAGCTTGGGTTGTTACGGATGCGCTTCTTAACTTGTCGCCTACTTCGGTATTAATAATCACTCTCGTAACGTCAATATTATTGGTCGTACTGGCCAGCTTTTTATTAACATCAATTATTACAAAACCGCTGAGGACGATTAGCGATGTAATTAGTTTCGCTGCACACAGTAACAGAAACGAGAATAAACCCACAGCTAATTTATTCATTGGTGAGGAGCTAGTATCAGCCCAAAGTATGCTGATATACGATTTTTTTAGTAAAGGAGATAATAACGAAACCTCTGTCAATAACCCCGCCGCACTGCAAAATGTTGCGACCAGTCAAGAGCAGGTAATGCCGGCCCCACCAAATATAGTAGATTCTCTTGCTATTCCCGTGATAGGACTAGACGCAAACCAAAAGATAGCCCTAGTTAACAAGGCTGCGGCAACATATATAGGTACAACTCCTGAGGAGTTAATCGGCAAGCAATTTTATGATAGTTTTAAGCTCAGTTTCCAGGGTGATGAAACTTTTGATAATTGGTTAAAGAATTCAAGAAATTCAAAAGTCGTAGCCACAAGAAGCTGGGAAAGAGTAAAACATGTTATCGACCGCGATAACTCCAAACAATTTGACATGGTAGCCAGCTTTTCTAATCAGAACACTAGTGGCGCAGAAACCTATATTGCAATGTTTGATAGATCAAAAAAATACAATCAAGACGATCAAGAAATTGGTTTTGTAGCTCTGGCAGTACATGAACTGAGAACTCCATTAACACTGATGCGAGGCTATATAGAGGTCTTTGAAGATGAGCTTGGACCAACACTATCACCAGAACTTACTGAGTTTATGCACCGTATGCACGTCAGCGCTCAACAATTAACGTCATTTGTTAACAATATTCTGAACACTGCCAGAATAGAAGAAAACCAACTGTCTCTTACTTTGAGAAAAGAAAACATCTCAGAAATCCTAAATACTGCTATCGCAGACCTTGAATTGAGAGCTAAGGTACACGGCAAACATATAGAGCTAACCATCGCAGATGGCTTGCCTCCAGTGGGCGTAGATAGAACAAGCGTGCATGAGGTGATAAATAATTTAGTTGATAATGCAATTAAGTACAGTGACAAATCAGAAACAATCACCGTAAAATGCCGGCTAAATGAGCAGGGGGTTGTGGAAATTAGCGTTCAAGACTACGGTATTGGAATCCCTGCGTCAGTTATGAGCGAGTTGTTCCAGAAATATCATCGCAGCCATAAAAGCAGCACTCATATTGGTGGAACTGGCTTGGGCTTATACTTAAGCAAGGCTTTGGTAACTGCTCATGGCGGAAATTTATTTGTCAGGTCTAAGGAAGGTGAGGGAAGTATTTTTACGTTTACTTTGTTGCCGTTTGATTCAGTTAACGATGGGCAGCAAAATGGTGAAGATGGTATTATAAGAGGAGCCCATGGCTGGATTAAAAACCATTCGCTATATAGGAACTAGATTATGGTAGAAAACGCTAAACCCAAAATTTTATGCATAGAAGACGAATTTTTTATTAGTGAACTTTACGCCAGAGCTCTTAAAGCTGCTGGCTATGACGTTACGATTGTTTCAGATGGAGAACAAGGTCTCCGAGAAGCTACTAGTAACCACTACGATGCTATTTTGTTAGATATTATGTTGCCAACAATGAACGGGATGGAAGTGCTGCACGGTCTAAAAGATCCTTCGGTGCAGCCTGCCGTTACCAGTAAGATAGTTATTACCACAAACCTAGATCAAGAAGAACACGTTAGGGAAAAGGTTGAAGAAATGGCCGATGGATATTTGATCAAAGCAGAGCTAACTCCTAAAGAACTCGTCAATTATGTCCAACAAGTAATGGCCAACTCTTAGGCCTAATAACTCTTGGTATATCTGCGCAAGATTTTTTTTGGTACAGCTGCAGCTAACCTATAAAGCGCAAATCTTTCTTCAAGTTTGTTCACATTATCTATATCTACCCCTACAGACATCAGTTCTAGAAATGCTATGGATGCCATCTCCCTAACTATACTCAACGACCTGGCATGTTCTAGTGATGGCACTGATACAAACTCTGTTTGTGGACCAATTATTTTTTTAGCAAGCCTAATTATTCGTGTGCTGTGACCATCTGCCGCTACTATGCCTAATGCGTCTACATTGTTTTTTTCTTTCATCTCTGCTAATCGCCAAACGTTGTCAATTGTACTGGTACTATAGTCGTCAAATTCTATCAGCTTAGGTTGAATTTTAGATTCTTCATTTATAATTCTAACGATTCCGTGGCTTTCAGGTTCTGGGTACACAACTGTTGAATCAGGACCATTTCCCAGAGCAAATAATATACTGGGGTCTGCTTGTCCTAAGTTCAGATAACTAATTGCGGTCCATGCGTTTACTTGTGTCGCGTGAGAAATTCCATACTCAACACTATTTCCGGCACCAAAAACTGCAAGTGGGGGATATTGGTACCCGCCAGTGTGATGTTCTATCATAGAGTAATATTATAACACATTATATACACATAGCACAAGTTTTACATCCGGAATATTGAAGATTATAGCGCTTATCCTTGCTTGATTAGTATGTTACGGCTATATTAATTAAATGCCCAACCTAACACTAAAACAGAATATATACGGAATTGAAAATGAATATACATGCCTAGTGGTACTGCCTAATGAAAATACCTCGGAGTTAGTTGGTGTCTGTCACGGCTCCGGCCCTTATGACTACGTGGAATTATTGGAAGAGCCAGAGGACAATACTTTTAGCTCAATTCCCAAAGATGAGTTAGCCTATGCAATTGAGTCAACTGGTTTATACGCAAACTATTCTGGCATGTTATCTAACGGAGGTAAGCTATACGCCGACCCCAGTGGGCCAGAATACGCAACACCTGAAACAACAACCGCAGAAGAAGCTGTTCACCGTTCTTTTGACGGAGATGAAATTCTTTTCAGGGTGTTTAGGAGTCTACAAAAATCAGAAATTATTGAATCTTTCCAAATAAATAGAAGGTGTACGGATCATAACCGAACTTCTAGAGGTGTACATCTTAATGTAGGGTCAAGTTTAGGAGAAAACCCCAACGAACAAACAGTGCACGCTTTAAGCACTCTAAATATCGCAAAAGGGGCAATATTCGGCTCTGGAGGGTTGTTGTTGAATGACGAAGGTGGCACTGATTTCTATCACTCACCCAGGCTAGCTCTAACAACCACCGAAGAGGAGTTATTTAATAATTACTCTGAAAGACCACTAGTAAGGGTACCTTTCAAGACCGACCGACACAGTGTCAGGATTGAAACGGTTACCTCAGATGCATTAAATTACGCATGGCCGCTACGAGCAAGTATGGTAATGACCTCGGCTCTTGTTAGACTTATTGAGATAGACCATGATAATCCGAACTTACCTAGACTTATGCATGGACATGTTGGTGCTGCCCAGTCTGTTGGCAGATATGGCGCAAGAGCACGAGAAATGAGAATAGAACGAAATGGAGAAATGATAGAAGTTAAGCCTTTAGATATTATAAAAATGATAAGCGAAACTGCTGTAGATACTTTAGAACATTATGATTTATCGGATAAAGAAACTTCTCAGGTCTTGAGAGAAGTGATAGAGGTAGCAGACAAACTTGAAACAGATCCGTTTTCTACTGCCGACCAAGTTGAATCTATTGGTAGATTAGCCGCAATGGAAAGACGCATGGAAAAAGATAATCTTACGCTAGACACTCCGCAACTATGCCGTTACGATTACGCTTGGGATTGGATTGGCGCCGGCATTGCCGAGCATCTGCGTAGCAAAAATAGAGTTGGGTGGCAAGGTTTTAGTAATAGTTATTCAATAACCAGAACCAACGAAAGAATTAAAGAACCACCTCAAGATACCAGGGCCAAAATTCGTGGAGAAGAAATTGCTAAACAACATGGTAGAGTAAGCGCAGGATGGGACACTTTTGATATCGATAAGAAAGAAGGCTGGTATGATCCTTTAGAGATAACCCCAAAATTTACTGATGTCACCGATTAATACGTATAGCACAGAATTATTTGCCAATCATCTTAGCCACTAAACACATAAAAAGTACTGCAAATGAAACAGGAAACATGTAAAATGATAAACGAGCCGACATTAGCCCAATGTAGCTAAACCAAATTCGAGAGGGGATTCTTGAATTTGAGAGGAAATGGCTTGATTATGTCATCAAAAGTACCAGGAAACTTGTTTTACTGGTATCTTCGATGAGATAATCATCACACATTGACGAGGTCCCATCGTCTAACGGTTAGGACACCAGATTCTCAATCTGGCAATACGAGTTCGATTCTCGTTGGGATCACCATATGAGACTCATCCAATTTGGATGGGTTTTTTATTAGCTCTAATAAGGGGTGGAGTGAGCCATTTTGCAATGTTCGACCTTCTATATCTGTGATGTTTAGGCTTGTTATAAACGTGAATTTAGAGTTAATATGGCATTAATTCACGTTATATTGACAAAATGGCATGAATTTGATACAATGTGGTCATGATAAGCGAGCAAGTACAACTTAAAATAAAAAAACTCAAGAAAGAATTTGAGCAACTAAGGAGCGGACGGCAATCGCTACTTAAGATATTGTGTGAATCAGAGTTACCAGAACTTATTTATAACTCTAACTCCATAGAAAACTCAACACTAACCCTTAAAGAAACCGAGCAGATACTACTCGAAATAGAAACTGTGAGAAAAATATCAGTGCGCGAGTTATTTGAAGCCAAAAACCTAGCTAGGGTAACCGAATACCTGGACTCTAGATCAGGTCTGGAGATTAATATTGAGACTATACTTCTCCTACATAGAATGCTCCTCGGAGCCATAAATGATGACATAGCAGGTAGATTCCGACACGAAGACGAGTATGTACGAGTCGGTACTCACGTAGCGCCTGCACCTGAACACGTAGAATCCCTGATGAAAACGCTGATGAATGACTTTGCTAGTAGCCATGAAAGATACTTCTTAGACAATATAGCTAACTTTCACTTAGAGTTTGAACGCATCCATCCTTTTAATGACGGCAATGGGCGTATTGGCCGTGTCCTGGTAAACCTACAATTAGCTAAACTTGGCTATCCGCCCCTAATAATCAGAAGTAAGGGCAAGCTTACCGAGTATTATCCAGTTTTCCAGAAGTATATAGACAACTGTAAATACGACGATATGTCTAATGTACTAGCTCTAGCTCTACAAGAGTCATTACATAAACGGATAGCTTATCTGAAAGGTAAAAAGATAATTAAGCTCGCTGATTGGGCTAAACAAAACAACCTGGCATTGAATGCGCAGCTGAATGCCGCTAAAAGGCAAACCATACCAGCCTTTCGAGAAAAGAGTATCTGGAAAATAGGAGAGTAGGGGTGGAATAATGTTCTTTGAATATATGGTGTAGGTCTTTAATTTGCTATGTTACCAATACAAAAACGTGGTATATTGG
>CAYVHE010000040.1:0-6145 GCA_964451085.1 uncultured Candidatus Saccharibacteria bacterium
TCTTGTTTCATATTTCGCTGGGCTACAGGAGGGCGTTTTTCGTATATCTTTTTTCTTGTTTCTTTAGTTTACCATTTTTCAGGTTTCTTTTGGCTGCAGGGGGAGGACATTTTTCATGTTTCGTTAGTCAGTTGTCTGCTTTATTGCGGTGGACTGGAATGCTTACGCTTACTGATATATACTACTAAGTAGTGAAAATACAAGGTGGAAGATGAATAAACAGTTAAATATTAGCTCCTCACAAACACTAGATCATATGCCTACTGCTAATAATATCTTAGCTAGCCTTGCGGTACACACGGAATCCTATGTGTAGGAAAAGTGAAATTTCTTTTTCAGGTGAGTCTAGTTCGGCATTCCTTGGCGCGGACACTCCAAGGATCCCTGTTAAACGCATGGGTTCCTCGGATGAGTTAGTTTGGGTAAAGCGAACATTTTTTACACTTTGGCGTATCCTTAATACGGTGAAGTGGAAAAATATGGTCGATGAGGCCAAAATAACCATTAAGCAATCAGCGCGGACAGCTAGGCTGTACGGCAGGATTGCTGGCGAGGGTACCTATGCGTAGGAAATTTGCAGTATTTGATGTAGACGGTACAATAACCCGCACAAGCCTCCTCCAACAACTGGTAAGAGTCCTTGTTACAAGAGGTAAAATAGACATCGGACCAGCTCAAGAAATTGAGACACTTTTGCATGATTTTAGGCAACGTATAGCTGACGATAGCTTTGGTGATTATATGAAAAAAGCCGTAGACATCATGTTTAGGGCAATGCCCAAAGGAATATCACTTGAAGAATATGATGAAATAATAAATGTCATAGTAAAAATGTCTCTAGCCAACACCTATGTTTATACTAGACAGCTCATTAAAACACTACGCAGAAACAATTATTTTTTGATATCAATATCCGGTTCAGAATACAGAATTGTCAGTACTTTTTCTAAAGCCTTAGGTTTTGACGCCTGGGTGGGACAAGTGCAATACGAACATGACGGCAAAAGGCTAACTGGCGGCGTGCAAGCATTAAACCAACCTAAAGACGCAATCTTAAAGACTATAATAAGCAAGCATCAATTGGATATTAAAGGCAGCATGGCTGTTGGCGATACAAGTAGTGATACCTCTATACTGTCTATGGTAGAGAGCCCTGTAGTCTTTAACCCTAACCAAGCACTTTTCAAGGTGGCCAGAAATAATAAGTGGATGGTAGTTTTAGAACGTAAAGATATGGTTTACGGACTAGAAAATGTTGACGGAAACTATATTCTAAAACAGGCGAATGCCTAAAAGACGGGAATATCCCCTCATTGGTTAGATACTAGATACGAACTTATAACTCCTATATACTTATAGTAATGATAGATACGTATTGGCATAAACAATCCGCTGATGAACCGCTATACCCTGATATTTTATGGAGTAGACCAGAATCAAAGAATGGAGCGGGGAAGCTAGCTATAATTGGTGGCAACGCCTTTGCTTTTGGTGCTCCTGGACTGGCTTATAGCATCGCATTGGAGTCCGGCGCTGGCGTATGCAACGTCCTTTTACCTCAGGCCATTAAAAAGACCGTAAAACTTATGTTGCCGGATGCCCAGTATGCACCGAGTAATCCTAGCGGTAGCTTTTCTAAACAAGCTTTAGACGAGTTTTTGCAGATTTCATCTTGGTCTGATAGTGTAATTCTCTCAGGTGACCTGGGCAGGAATAGCGAAACAGCAGTACTATTAGAAAAATACGTGCAGGTATACCCAGGGCAACTTACTCTAACTCAGGATACAGCTGATTATTTTAAGGCCTTTCCAAAGCTGATATTAAAACGCGCTAATAGCTTGCTTGTGGTAAGCCTGGCGCAATTGCAGAAAATATGTGTACACGCGCCTTTAATGATAGCTATTACTTATGGAATGACTCTGGTTCAATTTGTAGAATCATTACACGAGATTACAGAGTTGTTCCCACTAGTTACTATCGTATCTAAACATCATGACACGATAGTAGTTGCTAGAAATGGCGAGATTGTAAGTTATAAAAATGAAGATGAAATCTGGCGAGTCAAAACTGCGGCAAAAGCAAGCGTTTTCTGGATGCAAAACCCAAATAAACCACTTGAGTCCATTACCAGTAGCCTAATAGACAAGTAGAGATATTTGCATTATTTAAATATCATGATATAGTAACAGGATGGCAAAAGCCTCTACTTACAACAATAAAGCTCGTAGAAAATCCCGACCAAAACTTAAAAAAAGTGGTCCCTCAGTTGATTTGAGAGAGTATTTAGAGTCCAGTAGAGGTAGCGGTAATAATGTAGAAAGACTGGTACGTCTTGCTAAGAAAATTGCTAATAATAAATCAGCGTTGGGGATACTACTTAGCGCACAGGCACTGGTAGATATTGCGCAGCATAGAGCGATGAGTAGTGACGATAAGACCGGTTTACTGTCCGAAGCCTACAATAAAGCTGAACGCGCACGATGTTGTGATCAAATTGGTAATATCGCTATTAGCGCTCGTTTGTTGCAAAGTGAAATACCAATTAGAGCAAATCTTGTCGAAAACAGCCCACCAACACGAACAATAGTAAACGACCGATATAATCGTCTAATAGAAACTTCGGAATTTGCAATCAAGGTATGGGAAGGTCTTATGGGAAAGAACAGCCCCGCAGTTACTAACACAAAAGGGCTTTTATCTGAACTAGCTATTCATTCAATGCTTAATGGGTTTGCCTCTAGAGAGGGTCTGGGAAATGAGTGGGTTCCACTGAGCTCAACTCTATCTCTTGATAGAGGAGGATACTCGGGAAGTTGGTTTAAAAATCGTTCTAATGTAACTGTCTGGACCATTATTCCTTCTGAGCAAACTACAATAGCCCATAGAGCACAGGTAAAAACTGCCTACCGCGAAGAGGAAGCAAGTAGATATCCGGGAATACCCGTTATAGCCATAGACGATCTTACTATAAGAGGTGATCGATATCCCGTAACCCCCCAAAGGGTTCTCAAAGAGATGATTTATCCAAAACCAGAAAACCAAAGAAGAACAAGAGAGCGTACAGCAATTGTCTTAGACAGGCTGGACGAATATGAAATCGATTTGCGATAAACTATTTATAACAGTGTAGGGTGATGCTCTAAATTTATGGTGCCGCAGGACGGACTTGAACCGTCACGAGCGTAATGCTCACAGGATTTTGAGTCCGGCGTGTCTACCAATTCCACCACTGCGGCTCTTTTGAAAAACATCAGTATAAACTGATTATTAGGATAATGTCTTTCGCGGATAATTATACATTAAAATTACTATTTTTACACCTATAACTGAGCATACTGGTGTTATACTATAAGCAATATGGCGACAGAAGATCCTATACAAACGTCAGATGACAACAAAGATAACTCTACATCCAGTTCAAACAGTGGGCAAATTATCCACCCAACAGATGAAGAAGCTATCAAAAAACAACTATCTCAAGATAAGCTGGTTGCCCATGCTAGTGAGGATATGTTGGCCGAACTAGCCGCAAAAACTGCTGAACTGGCCAAAAAAGTTCACGGCAAGGAAGACCCAAAAGAGCACGTTTTACAGCTAGACAACGAAAGCGACGTTACGCCAGAACAAATAGAGATTGCCGCGGAACAAAATAACCCCTCAAAACTTGCCGAATATAATCAGAAAAATGACTTGAAAAACGCCAAGTCTACCGCAAATCCAGCCGTAGAATTAATTAGAGAGAAACTCGGAAGGCTGTACAAAAAGGAACCGGACGCTGGAGTAGAAGCAGCAGAAACTGTGTCTATAAAAAACCGCTCAAAACATCAAGAATTTATGTACCAACTTACTACATCAGGGAAGTCATTAGCGAATATTCAAACTCAGTGGCACACATATTATGTCTCATTGCCTGATGAGGAAAAACACATTGTTTGGCAGGAGTTCTATCTAAATCAAAATGTCTCATCTAAGTATTCAAAACACGTAAAAAGCAAAGATTCTAAAGCTAAAGAAAAACGCGAAAAAATACACGACCAGACTATTAGCTCGCAAGATTTGTTAGCTAAAAGTTCCCCTAGATCGATTGCCGACATAAAGTCTAAAATACTAAACACGGTTAGTGGGGGAGGGCGTCTAAAACCTATTCACCACATCAAATCTGCCCTATTCGGACTAGGATTAGCTAGTATAGTAGGTTTAGTTGTGGCGTTTTTCTTATTTAATCAAGTAATAATTGCACCATTCATAAGTCCTAGTCATAGCATCAGCGTTACGCCAATTATTGGAGACATCAACACTTCAGTAAGCGAAGTGTCCAAAATAATTATCCCTAAAATTAACGTTGAAGCACCAGTAGTATTTGGCCTGGACTCCGTTGATGAAAAAACTATACAAAAATCCTTAGAACAAGGAGTAGTTCATTATGCTGCTTCACCAGAACCAGGGCAAAAAGGTAATTCTGTAATAGTAGGGCACTCTAGCAATAATATTTTTAATGCTGGAAAATATAAGTTTGCCTTTGTACTTTTGCGGCGCTTATCGGTAGACGACACGTTCTTTGTGCAAAAAGATGGGGTTCGCTATACATACAAAATTTTTGAAAGAAAAATAGTCCAGCCTGATGACGTTTCAGTTCTAGGCCCATCTTCCAGGGACAATACTATGACTCTTATTACCTGTGACCCACCAGGTACTTCATTGAGGCGACTGATAATTATAGGCGAGCAGATTAGCCCAGACCCAGTTGCAAATATAGCAGCCTCCCCGACAGTGCAGCCACCTGCAGATGGTTCTGTGCCGGGAGTAATACCTAGTGCACCACCAAGCCTACTCAGAAGAATACTAAATATATTTTAACTAATCTATTGATCTGCTGGTATTAACAAATTTGTAACCATTACGGCTGCAGGTGCGGCCGCGGTTGAGTCGGTTACTGCCAATTCTGGTCTCAAGCTATACATAACAAATCCGGCTTTATTAAATATACTCCCGTCTGATGCAATTGAGCTTACTAGTTTGTAGGTATTACTGCCATCAAAATCTACAGAATACTGCACCCCTGTTGAACTGAAAATTAAGTGTTGACCATCAAGCCATCTAGTCTTTTGGCCAGTATCTATTGGGACCTCTAGCTTATAGTTATATGATCTATCGGCATCAAATTCATGACTGGCAACGTTTTCTGGGCCATAAGCAAGAACAACACTGGAATCGGCTGAAATCGTCAATTCAGACGGAGCCATAACCCTTAATACGGTCGTAGCTACCGGAATGCTAACATTCGGATTTTTATTAAGGTAATCTTGTGGGTCATTGTATACGATAACCCTATTCTCTAAGGGGGAGGAGATTGCCATAACAGGGGCGTTACCCAACTTTGCTAGCTGAAGTAAATAATTTGGACCAGACTTAAGCTCCTTTAGCAAAATATCATTATTACCTCGCCTAAATCTCGCTTCTACTAAGCCAGATTTCTTGCTAGGTGTTACGTAAAGTAACCAATCGGTGCCAAATGTCTTAAATTGTTCAACAGCTTTTGCAAAAGGTACTTTATCGATACCACCAGAAGTCGTAGCTGTAAATAGGTCTTTGGAAGCAGGATCATAAACAAAAAATTGATTAAAATTTCTATCTAGCATGCTTATATCGGCTGAAGTATTACCGACAATTGTGGTTATGTTCTGAGACAAGCTAGGGTTTGTCCTATCTATTAGTAAATAGTCTTTTGAAATATCAGTTGAATATTTAAGTAATACGTAACGATTACCGCCATCCCAATCTAAGAACTCAACTACGCCTGTATCCGGATGTGCGACTAATTTTTTAGGGACAGCTAAAACTTGAACGGATAGAGGGTTAGCCTCTAAATCTATCAACACAAAACTTAGGGGACTGTCCTTAAACCCTACGACCATCCAACGCTTGTCAGGACTCTGGGATGTGCTAACGGGGTTTTCACGTAGGTTAACGCCCAAAGTAGACGACAATGTTTTTGGTATCAACCTAGCGTACGTTAAACGGCGCAAGCTACCACCATCTAGTTGTAAGTTTCTTGACCAATCACGATAACCATCTTTAGAAAGACCAATCGTATAGTTACCGTCGGGGATAACTAATCTTGCATCCGTTTTATTCCCTTGCAGCT
>CAYVHE010000041.1:0-5900 GCA_964451085.1 uncultured Candidatus Saccharibacteria bacterium
CCCTGTTAAACAAAGTCTTTACGATGGATTTTGACAATAATGGACACTTGGAGGGTCCAGTGGGACTCGAACCCACGACACCCTGCTTAAAAGGCAGGTGCTCTAACCGGCTGAGCTATGGACCCTTAATCTACTGCGAGTTCAGCTATAATAGTAACAGGGGTCATTATCCTTCAATCTGAGATAAAAGTCAACCTCCGAGTGTATTTTTATAACAGAGGTCGTGATACTATATATGTAACGTAGAGTGAAAAGAAAGGATATGCTTCAATGTCAGGACACAGCAAATGGTCAAAAATTAAGAGAGGAAAGGCAGTAGAAGACGCCAAAAGAGGGGCAGTCTTTACTAAAATTGGAAATCAGATAGCTTTAGCTGCTAGGTCTGGTACTGATCCACTTATGAACCCAACTCTTGCTCTTGCTGTAGAAAAAGCCAAGGCGGCCAATATGCCAAATACTAACATTGACCGAGCTATTGCGCGAGTCGCCGACAAGAGTGCTGCCCAACTGCAAGAAGTGACATATGAAGGCTATGGCCCGAGCGGCGTAGCAATTATTGTAGAGTGTGCCACAGACAACATAAACCGTACTTATCCTGAAGTAAAAACTGTTTTTGCTAAGCGAGGTGGAAGCATCGCAGAAAAAGGTGCTGTAGCCTACCAGTTTGACCGTAAGGGCGTTATACACGTCAGTGCAACAGGAGAAGAAGCCCTGTTAACAATAATTGATGCAGGGGCAGAGGATGCTTCCGAAGAAGAAGGCGAAGTAATTGTATACACAGACCCTAAAGAGCTAGCCAAAGTCAGGGATGCAATAGTAGCTGCTGGCTTAAAAATTACAGAAGCCGAATTATCCTATGAACCAAACACCACTGTTGAGTTAGATGAAGAAAAGTTAGCAAAAGCAGTTAATTTGCTAGAGGCGTTAGAAGAAATAGACGACGTAGTTAACACTTATACGAATATGTCATGAGAATCCTAGGAATAGACCCGGGAAGCGGAATTATCGGCTTTGGTTTAATTCTAAAAGGTGCTAAGCCAAAAATGGTAGACGCAGGGGTTATTAGGACGACTATCGGTGATAAGGACTCTAGTAGATTATTAGAATTGTATAGCTCAATGAAAGAGTTGTTAGCCGAATTGTCTCCAAATGTAGCGTCAGTAGAAAAGCTTTTTTTTGCACAAAATGTGACTACAGCAATGACTGTTTCTCAAGCCAGAGGAGTAATATTGTTGGCGATAGAGGAGTCCGGTATACCGGTATTTGAATATACGCCTTTAGAGATAAAGATGGCCATGACTGGTTATGGTAGAGCTACAAAAGCTCAAATTCAGGAAATGGTTAGAGTTCAGTTAGGACTAAAAAATAAACCAAAACCAGATGATTGTGCCGATGCGTTGGCTGCAGCTCTAACACACTCCGCTACTCTTCGTGTACAATAATAGATATGATTGCAAGATTACGCGGTGAAGTTCTAGAATACGAAGGTTTAAGAGTGATAATAGATTGTGCGGGTGTTGGATATGGTGTATTAGTTTGCGCAGACGAGCAGCAACAACTTCAGCTTGGGACTAAATGTGATTTATATATAGCAGAACAATTCAAAGAAGATGCGCACGAACTGTTTGGATTTAGTACAAAATCTCGTAGGCAATTATTTGGACTATTGATTAGTGTAACTGGAATAGGCCCTAAAGCTGCAATGGCAGTTTTAAATATAGGCTATGAAGGGAAAGTTCGTAGCGCAATTGCTAGTGGAGACACTAAATTTATTACAGCTGCAGTAGGCGTTGGTAAAAAAGTAGCAGAAAGATTAGTTGTGGACTTAAAGAATAAGGTTGGTTTAGAAGTTAGTGATTCGGCAACAGATTTTCTGAGTGATGCTGTAACTACCGATGAAGCAGTTGAAGCCCTGACTACTTTAGGACATAGTCCTCAGGATGCGGTTATCTTATTGCGTGGGGTAGATCCAAAATTATCAACTGCAGAACGCATAAAACAAGCCCTAAAGGTGTATAAATCATGATTTATTTAGCAAAAAGAGGTTACTAATATGGCAATTGAGAGAATAGTTGACCCTACGCAAGATGACGACCAGCAAGACGAAGAACAACAGCGTGTAGAAAATGTCTTAAGGCCAAAAACTTTTACAGAATTTATTGGTCAAGATCGGATAAAAAACAACCTAAAAGTTGCTATAAGCGCTGCTAAAAAGCGCGGAGATCCTCTGGATCATATTTTACTTTATGGCCCTCCAGGACTGGGAAAAACGACCCTCGCCTCTATTATTGCTAATGAAATGAACGCACAAATAAGAGTGACAAGTGGCCCAGCTATCGATCGCGCAGCTGACTTAGCCAGCATCCTAACTAATTTAGGTGAAGGTGACGTCTTGTTTATTGACGAAATTCACAGGTTAAACAGATCTGTCGAAGAAGTCTTGTATTCTGCTATGGAGGATTACGCGATAGATATTATGCTCGGTAAAGGCCCAAGTGCTAGAAGTTTGAGGTTAGACGTGCCAAAGTTCACTTTAATAGGGGCTACAACCCGTACAGGGGCTCTAGCAGCTCCTTTAAGGGATAGGTTTGGGATGTTGCATCGATTGGAGTTTTACAATTCTGAGGAGATCGGGTCTGTAGTTAAGCGATCTTCGGCGATACTGGGCTCTAATCTTAAAGGAGATTCGGCAAAACTACTTGCGTCGAGGTCTAGGTTAACACCAAGGATAGCAAACCGCCTACTAAAAAGAGTCAGGGATTACGCAGATGTTAACGGAGATGGAATAATTGATACAGAGACTACCAATAAAGCGTTAAAACTACTAGAAATCGACGGAGCTGGATTAGATCCTGCCGACAGAATGCTTTTACTATCTATTATAGATAATCATGACGGAGGTCCGGTCGGTCTAAACACTCTTGCCGCAGTTATAGGTGACGAAACTACTACAGTGGAAGATTTCTATGAACCATATTTGCTGCAGCTTGGGTTTTTAAAACGTACGCCAAGAGGGCGCGTGGTTACTCCTAAAGCCTACAAACATCTCGGTAAGAACAATAACAAACCGGATAAATCTTCTCAAACTTCTCTGGTATAATTGAGCTATGCGAACAAACCTTCAACAGAATATTCAAAGAAGACAGGATAATGATATTAGCCATACCGATAGTGACGAAATAAAATTGTGTGAAGTGGCAAAACACCCATTTGGTATTTTGGTCTTGTATTTCCAGGTTGGGTTTGGGGTACTTGCGGGTCTTGCCTTGGCATATTTCTTGTTGCCGACAGTTATATCAGATACCTCTACTGCATTTTTGGTTGCTAATATATTTGCGCTATTTTCGACTTTAATAGCGCTATTAATTGTTATGCTTTCTACCTTTGTTTACAGGCAGAATAGATTAATTGTGACGGATAGAAATATTACTCAAATACTACAAAACGGTTTATTTAGTAGAAAGGTTTCGCAACTTAATATGGTTAATGTTGAGGATGTTACCTCTGTGCAAAGGGGCTTTTTCGCCACTATGTTCGGTTTTGGAAGACTTAAGGTTGAAACAGCGGGAGAACAGATGAACTTTGACTATTCTTATTGCCCTCGGCCAGGATATTACGCAAAAGTTATACTTAATGCTCGTGAAAAAGTCCTCGGTCAAATAGTCGAAGAGGGTCAAAGTTCTAATAATAGCAATGAAACTATGGGTATTCTTTAACTTATAACTCTACTCTGCAAATGGATTACTTCTATTGGGTACAAATTGAGGATCAATTTCAAAGGAAGCTGATTGCTGTGACGAATCTCTAAGCTTATCTACGACCTCTTGGTCAATAGTACTGTAGTTAATCTTTAGCTTTTCTTCGTTGAATTTTGTGTCATTTCTCGCAGGGTTCAAATATAGACCCGTCTGCAACAGAGCAATCATAACTGATACTCCTGAAATAACAAAAATCGTGCTGAATTTATGGTTGTTTAGTAATCTAATTAGGTAAGAACTTGTGCTTTTAACTTTTTCTAGTGATGGCTGAAGCTTATCATTCATGGCTTTATGTATGCTTTCATTGTTAGGCTAACGGATAATACTGAGGGGTTAGACGAATCAGGAGTTATCTGAACTGTATCGACTTGCACGATTCTGCTATTGGTTTCAATCTCAGTTAATAATTTCAGCAGAGTGTCGTAAGAGATTGTATTTATTTGTAGTGAAAATGGATATTCGTATACTCCAGGGTTTTCCTTGGAAACTACAGTACCCGATAAGTCGTTTGGTTCAGCCCCACCACCACTGAAAGAGAACGAACTTACTTGGCTAAAAGGTATGCCTACTTCTGATGTAGCGGTGAATATTATGTCTGTAACTAATTTTTCTTGTTCTTTTTTGTCTGGGACTAGTCTATCTAGTAGTATATTGATACTTCCAATTTGAGTAGAATCTTTTTGAACTTTTTCTAGCCTAATAATCTTTTCTTGAGTTATGTCTCTGTCGGCAAGCAAATCAGACATAGTCGTTGATTCAGCTTGTAGTTTATTTTTGCCTACATAGAAAGACCCAAGGATACTAAAAACCGTCAACAACACTAGTCCAGCCATAATGTAGAAGAATCGTTTTGCTGACATCAATTGGCTCCTCCATTGCTTGAATCTTGGCTACTTTTTGCAGCTTCGCTTGCTGCTCTAGCTGCTGATGCTGTCTTTTTCTTGGCGTCGGCAGACCCTGTAAAGCTTAAAGATATAGCTGTAGAAAACTTATATTGATTGTCGCTACTCTTGGGAGAGATTGAACTTATATCAGCTGCTTCAAATAAATCCGAGTCAACTAAATTACTTTGCAGAACTGCCGCTAGTTGAGCGGTAGTAATATCCACGTTCAAGGTCAGAGGATCTGTAATACCACCATTAAGTGATAAGCCGTTAATTACTGATCCTTGAGGTAGCAAACTGCCAATTTGAGGAATTAGTTCAGAAAATTTTACGTTAGTGTCAACCAATTTATTAACGGTCGTTAGTTTTGCGACAACCTTACTTAGATCACTGGTTTTTGATTCTAATAAAACTATTTTTGTTTGATTGTCATCGATCTCAGCCCTTATGCTAGTCTCATCAGAACCAACGAACTGTACACTAACAGTCATAACTCCAAAAACTAGCAAAGAAGCAACTGCTAACCCTAAGAAGTATCCTAGCAGAGAAACGTTGCGTTTCCCGAACATTCGTTCTACTCGTATAGTGGGGGGTAACAAGTTAATCATGATCGCAAATTCTCTGGGGTTACTAATGCTAATCCTCCAGCAGTCGTATACATAGTTGTTTCAAGCTCATGGGGTTTTTGCAATTTACCAAATGATAGGTTATTCCAAGGGGCACCTAAGCGTGTTGCGACTCTTGTTTGACTTGTTAAGTAACCAGATAATCCAGGAAGGTTGGCCCCTCCACCTAAGAGAATAATTTGTCCTATAGGGTCCGCATTGTTGTTGCTGTCTGAGAAATACCTCATAACTTTGCGAATCTCTACAACGAGTTTATTAAGCTCTGGTTCCGCTGCAGCAATAATCTGATCTTGTTTTTTACTTTTCTCTAAACCGTACCGCGTTTTTATGCTGTGTGCTTGCTGCAGGCTAACTTTTAGGACTTCCGCAATATTTTTAGTTATTTTTTCGCTGGAGCAATCTACCGTACCCGTTGCCCGGATTGCAGAACCATCATATACGGATAAATCACAGGCTACAGAACCCAAGTCAACTATAAGAGTATTAACATCGTGAGCTTCAGATTGAACAACAATCCGTGTCATGGCTGATACATTTGACTCTATTAGTGCTATTTCAAGACCTAATGCATCAAAAATACCCAAGTATGAATCAACTATTTTTCTAGGAGTAGCTATGATTTGTATCTCATG
>CAYVHE010000042.1:0-5455 GCA_964451085.1 uncultured Candidatus Saccharibacteria bacterium
CTGCGGATATAACACCTCCCCCTGCAAAGATATCACTGCCATATACTCTGGCGTATGGAGTGCGGTAGATTGTAACTTTTACAGGAGGTAGTTGACCTCCACCTCCGCCACCACCTCCGCCGGCAATAGTGCAATTACCATAGGATGATGTGACTGTCCAGGTTACGTTATATACACCTGAAGCCAGAGATGCAGTCTTGGCGTCGTTAATCTTGAATATCTGAGAGCCGTTTGCTCCAACAGTAAACGTAGTAGACGGAACTATATCAGAATTCGTTAATGGGCTGGAGTTAATTAGACCAACTGTTACAGGAAGCGCTACAGCATTAGGATTGTTAACGGTTACTTTAATTTCTTGCGGATTACCTAATTCAAATCTTAGGTTACCTACAGCACAAGAAGGCGGTTGTGTAGTGATTGTTCCGCTACTACCACATGATATAGTCCCTGCGGTGGTAGAAACTGTCCAATTTATAGAATAACTACCTTTAGTTAACAAACTTATGCCTCCCGTGAAGCTAGTACTAGCATTAGCCCCAAGTGCTCTAGGAAGGCCAGCAGAAGATCCACTTCCTCCTGATGAAGTGTAGGAAGCAGAGTTAACAGTAATTGGTGAACCATTTGGGTTAGAAATAGTAACACTCGTAGTATTTGGTGCTCTGCCTATTGCATAATTGCCTGAAGGTGAGACCGAGCATCCGGGGTTCACGATAATGACATCACAAACTCCTGTAGCTGTGTTTAGTACCGTTCCTGCAGGACAGGAAACTGGAGGTATAGGAGCTACACAAAGAGTTCTGGGACTTGCATAACCAGTTGCTTGTGTTGTAGAGGTTGGGTTAAAGGCAGCTTCAAATACAACTTTAGTGCCAACTGCAGTACCGGAATTCAGTACATAATCCACATACTTTGTACTTGTGGCTGAGCTATTTGCTGGGATAGCGGGGTCCCAGGCAGGTGACCATAATACCTGATTCCCACTTCTGGCTACGCCACCGTAGCTACCCGAGAACGTAATACTACCACCGTTTGAAATAACACTAATTCTGTGCCAATAAGCACTACTCGCGGAAGAACCTGTGTTTCTTACCCTACTGTTTAGACGAAAAGCTGAGCCAGGTTTTACGCCGTAACACCCGCCAGTTGTAGCCGAGGGGGGAGCGACTGCTACATTCCCCGGCAAGCTCATTATTGATAAATTAGCTTGATGCATAAATGATGGACTCGGAAATAGCATTACTGAATAGGGAGCGTTATGAGCAAAACTTAGACAAGCAGTATAATCAACATTGCTATTGACTCTTCTTGAGGCATATCCACCAACGCACTGATATCTTCCAGGGCTAGTTTCATTGATACCTACTATCCTAAAGGTGATACTAAGAGTTCTTTGTGAAGTTATTGCTGGTATGTTCGTTACATTAAAGGCCAAGCCCTTAGCTGTCCATCTATTAGAGCCTGTACCATAGGGTACATATACCGAGCTACCCACGCCAACTCCAGTTACGTCCCCTACCGAAGAAGTAGGTAAACTAGTTATTATAGTTGTGGTTGATTTATACAATCCTGGCTTAACTATACCGTTGTTGTATACTCCTTTATTACAAATATGCACGCTTGAATTTAGTTGTAGATTAACACTGGTAGAGCCACTAGGAATAGTAATCCTATTAGTACCAGTTACTGATTCACCGCTCTGCGTTATCCAGTTTCCTTGTGCGGCAGGATGTGTAGGGTTGTTTCCGCAGGCGACCATCATGGCTGTATTAGTTGGCGAGTTAACTATTACATTGCCTGACGCATTGCCAACAACTGGGTGATTATAATCTAAAGGGTTATTACTAGGTGTTGATGTTGTTCCGTATAAAGCTACTGTCTTTTCTTGTCTAATTAGTATTATGGACCCAATAAGAAATACGAATAATAAAAGGTATGCTAAATTACGAAATGTTTTATGTTTTACAGTCAGGTTCATTCGATTATCCTAACTTGATTATTCTGTGATTCCACAATTTTCTCAGAGTTAATTATATACGTCCCTACTTCCTCTAAAGTTTGGGCGTAAGGGCCAAACCATTTTTGAATAACTTCATTTGAGACATAAATTATTTTCAGATGAGCTAAAGCTTCTCGTGCTTTTACGAACTGATTGGTGTTTGCATACAGAGTAGTTATGATAAACATGCAATTCGGGTCTTGATCATAGTCTTTAAGCGCTTTAATATCTGATATTGCTTTTATTGACTCCTCGCTATAACCTTTTTGCAATAGTGGCAATGACCGAACAATTAATTCTGAATTTTGAACTTTAGAACATACCTGTTCTGCAATATAGCTCTTTTCGACAGCTACTTCTTCTTGTTTACTTTCTTGTTTTCTGGACAACAACAGTACTAGCGAACTAGCTATTAGTACAGCTCCAATTACTAAAGAAAATATCAGCGTCATGTGTCTCTTCTTCACGCTTATGATTGTACATAACTTTAACTAATAATGCTAGTTCTGAGCATAGCTTAGTCCTCCACTAAACCAGGCAGTTTACATCTGGCATACTTATAAAACTACGGCCTGTGGTTAAAAAGTAAGCTACTATATAACCTCTTATCGTCTACGTCGTCTAACAGTTTCTTCGGCAATACCCACTGCTATAACAGCTCCACCGATTCCTACAAAGGCAAACCAAGGAAGAGAATTACCTTGTTCTTGGTTGTTATTTGAGCTATCTTGATTACTGTTTGTTGTAGTGGTCTCTGCAGTAGCTGATTCGCCTAGAACTCCGACACTGCCAGTTGTAGAGGTGGTAGCCTCTATTGATGTAGTAGAGTTTTTTGTTGTCGTTGAGGCTTTCGTGGTTGTAGTAGCTTTTTCTGTTGTTGTAGTCGAAACTTCAGCTGTTGTAGTTGTAGGTGCTTCAGTTGTAGCAGGTGCTTCGGAGGTAGAAGTGGTGATAGGAGCTTCAGTTGTTGTCGTAGTCGGTCTTAGGGTTGTTGGAGCCTGTGTGGTAGTAGGTGCTGCAGTTGTGGTTGGAGGAGCTGTTGATGTGGTTGGTGGTAACGTTGTTGTTGAGTTACAGCTCGGGTCTATCGTATGTGATCCAGATTCAACAACAGCACCATTAGTATCCAAAATAGTATAGTTAGCCACACCGTTCTGGTCATAATATATGACATCACTCTCCATGCCGTATATTAACCTATCTGTCCCCTGTATACGCACTGCATTACTTGAAAAGTCCCAGTAGAGAGGTGATGGGTTCCCGCTGTTGTATGCCACTAAAAGATCGTCCATGCTAGCAAAGTACTGATATACATATACATCATTCGTGTACAGCCCAAATGAGCAACTCCAATTTACACTAGCCTCAGCAGTCTCTGCTTTCCCAACTCCTAAAATATCACTTACTGCCGATGGTATGTGTTCTCCAACTGGTGTACTTTCTGCACCTATTGCTCCTAACACTAAAGTAGCTGCAAGAGCTGCTTGCATTACTCTATTTCCAGTTACAAAGTTTCTAAATATTTCTAGTCTGCCTTTTTCTGGTGTTTGTTCTGCTTGGATTTCTGGGCTCATGTTTTATTCTTGCTTTACTTTAGTGATTATTACTAATATTATTACACCTTAGTGAATGAATTGTCAAGTGAGAGCTTGATTTTTATTAGTTTACTTATCGTCCTTACGCCTCTTGTAGCCTACAAACACTAAACCTCCAAGCCCTACAGCTGCGGCAGCTGTTGACCCAATCTATTTCATCTGCGATACGCTTGAATATGATTGACGGTCTTGATGTCTTAAATCATAGGCGTACGCCGCACCGCCCGCAAAGCTACCCATTAGTATGCCAAAAATGCTGGATACTATTGCTCTAGTACGACTTTGTTTGGAGTCTGGTGTTATTTGCTCTGTTGCTACTTCTAAAAATTGTTGCGATTCTGGAAGTTTAGCAACAAGTTTGCCGTTATCTTCAAGTATATCTCCGGACTCATTCAACTGCAGAACAAACAATTTAACTCCATCCAAACTGATTGTTGCATAACTACGACATTCTGTAGGTATCATCCCGATTTGCTCTTCTTGCCCTAGCGTTCGTGAACAGTCGTACACGCTTTCTAGCTGCTGGGATGCTGTCGGCAAAGGTAGTGTCTCAGCAAATGCAACACCAGACACTATTCCTACTGTTGCTGAAAGTCCCTATATCATAGGCTTATTCATAACTGCACTATATCACCGAAAAGCATTACAGAAAGTGCTTGAGCATATAATCTTTTTACTTGGTTTAATCTTTCAAGGTAATGCTGATAGGACAATGGTCTGAACCTATAATGTCAGGGTGAATATCTGCAGAAACAATCTTGTTTTTAAAGCTCGCACTTGCTAACCAATAATCTATCCGCCAGCCGACGTTTCTGGCTCGTGCCCCGCCCCAGTGGGTCCACCAGCTATAAGCATCTTTTTTATCTGGGTGGAGTGTCCGGAAAGTATCAATTAGTTCTATTTTTAATAAATTATCAAAACCTGCTCGCTCTTCATCCGTAAAACCGTGTTTTCCGACATTTTCTTTAGGTCTTGCTAAGTCAATTTCCAGGTGTGCAACATTAAAGTCACCACAGGCTAAAACGGGTTTTTTAAGCTGTAAATGGGCTAAATGGTCCCTAAAAGCCGGATCCCATGTCTTGTGGCGCATTTCCAGCCGTTCTAACTTGCCTTTGCTATTTGGGGTGTATACCACGCATACGTAATAATTCTTAAATTCTACCGTCAATACCCTTCCCTCTTTTGAGGTGTCGCCAAAACTGTCCACAAAATCATACTTGCCTAAAATTTCATCCGAAAATCCCCTAATTACGCTAAGTGGTTTTGTTTTACTAAAAATTGCCGTGCCACTATAGCCCTTTTTTTCTGCGCTGTTCCAGACTTCTGAGTATTGCGGTAGTTCAACCGGTGATTGGTCTGGTTGTGCCTTGGTTTCTTGAATACATAAAATATCCGGGTCATGTTCTGATACAAATTTTTGTAACATTTCTTTATTCCAGACGGCTCTTATACCGTTGACGTTCCAGGAGTATAACTTCATAAATACAGCATACCATGTTGAAGATATTAAATTTAGGTGCTATCGTAGTCGGTAATGCCTTCAGGATTTTACGCAATAGACCAACTACCACCTGCAGAAAGAAACACGCCTTTTAGTGAGTTTTTTGACAGGAGTATCCCTGTGGATAAGCATAAAAGAATACGACTTTTTGAGTTTACTCCAGATAATACTACTCGTAGGGATGTCTTGCTCGGTGTCGAGTGGGCCCCTGTAGCTGACGACATAGGTCCAAAAAGACTGAATATTGGTCTAATAGCGACCGAAGGACTATTTAACGGCTTTGCTTGCGGGTCTAATGAAGTAAACACTTTTACGTTTAGTTACTTAAAAATGTCAGTGGAAGAATCTGGTCAAAGTGTTGTA
>CAYVHE010000043.1:0-5351 GCA_964451085.1 uncultured Candidatus Saccharibacteria bacterium
ATATCACTCCACACAACCCCAAAGCAAAAAAAGCTACTCACCTGGAGTATTTTTGAGGATTTGGAGATCTAGCGTCTTTTAGTATACCCAGTCGTTTCTTTGCTCTAAAGAAGAAACAAGAAAGAAAAGAAGTTAAGAAGCTTGAATTTTAGTAGACACCAACGAGGCGCGGGACGGATCGTCATCCCTGACATCCGCAAAGCCACGATAGACCTGAGCATCGTAGCCGACGCACGAGTCCGACACGTGGCCGACGCCTGGCTCAGCTGCTGAAACATTCCGGTAATAAGAAGCGTAGAAGCGCTCTATAACATCACTTTCTGTTGTGGTGTCTATCAATCCTTCAGCAACAAGTTGGTTTATGTGTGCGACAAAGACCATATTATCACCAGTTTTGTACTTTGTTTCAGTATCTGGGGCTTCATTGTGGGTGTCTACTAGAGTTTTTTGCTCAGTAGCAGTGGCACTTGGTAGGTTCAAGTGATCAAACACTATTTCTGCCCGGACTATAGCGCCAGGTCTAGTTGCCTTGTGAGCAGTGCTTTCGTTATGGAAGTCTGGGTTAAGGTAGTTATCTCCAGAATACGCTTTTTCAAATTTAGCTTGGAGATCTTCAGCAGCAACTGTTTCATCGGCTGCCGTAGTGTTCTGATCAACCATTAAAGCTACTCTAGCTCTAGGGATAAGACCATACTCTTCATTTTCTGGTATATCTTCAGCGGCGGCTACATTAGCCATAGCCTCTCGGATAACACCTGGGGTTAGCAGCTCTTCAATGACTTGGCGGGCTTTTTCCTCGGTAGCTTGTTCAAGGGGGTTGTTTATGCGCCTTTCTTGAGCATTCATAACATCAAGTGTGGATGTGTAGACATCGTAGGAGGTATTAAAACCACCGAGCAGTGACTCTTTGAATTCTTGCTCTTCAGGAGTGAGAGTCTCAACATTAGTAGCACGCTCATACACACCTAAGGCGTCTGGAACCTGCCCCTGGGGTGTACCTGGATCGGTGGCAATATCCAAAGCTCGATCAGCAATGGCGTCAGCTATAAAGAGGATTCTTTCATCTGTTTCTACACCTTGGGCCGCTTCACCAATAGGAAGAGTGCTTACTTCATTTACCCAATTTAATATACTAGGGTCTTGCTCTAAATCTACTTCTCTCATAATGCCTAACATTATACACAATGAAATCTCTATGTGTCAAGGAGAATATGGGGTGGGGGTATTGGTGGTTTGGGTTTAGGTGCGGAGTATTTGGGTTGCGTTAGGTACAGTAGCTAAGTTATCCACAAGTAGCATGGATAGTGATACTATATGTGTAATGAGTGAAAAACAAATAAAAGCCTCACTGGCTACAAACTTACGCAAAGCGCGTCGTGCTGCAGACCTAACACAACAAGAAGTTGCTGACGAGGTAGGTACTGACGTAACATATTATGCCAAGCTTGAGAGGGGCGAGGCCATACCTTCACTGAAGATGCTAGAAAAAGTATTGAAGGCACTAGACCTTAAATCTAACGAAGCGCTACCGTTCTAGCTATCTGTCGATTTTCCGAATAGTTTGTCGTAATACTCAATAAGATCATCTGGATTCTCAAAACCCTTAAAGCGAGCATCCATCTTGGCCTTGAGCAGTAGTTCTTTTGCTTGCTCTTCCGTCGCATCAGGCTTAACAGCTCTCAAGTGCTTGAGAACCGTCTGAATATCTTTATCGTTTAAATCGTATCCGCTCATTTGATTACAGTATATCACCAGTGCCACCGATCTGCCCCTGTGAAACTCAACATCCGCCTACAGAGCGACTTAGACACAGTGCGCCGCATAATCTCTTTACTATACGCTTGAGACAGAATATTGAGGCTACCGTCCCATAAAATGGTGTTGTCAATTACCGCCAATTTACGGTGGCGCATGTCTTTGTAGAAGCAGACCTTCACGCCATGAGCTTTGAGCAGCTTGGCTGCTTTCCACCCCTGAACTTGCAGAAGTGTGGTGTCATGATGATACGGCAACCGGGTATTCACATGAACTTTGACGCCTTTTTTATGAAGTTTTTTGAATTGCATACAAAACTGGGCAGCCCTACGTTCCGTTAGAAACGGACTTTCTATGATGATGCTCTGCTTGGCGTGTTTTATGTCTTTAGTGAATGATCCGTAGAATGTTCGCTCGTCATACAGACGTGAATCTAAAAGTTTGTTTGTGTTGATCGATCTGACCCGAAATAGTCGTAGCATGTGTAGCCTCCAGTTGAAGACCAGCATCAATAAGAAGCCGATCAAGAAGCGCTAATGCCAACCGAATTTGTTTCCAGGATAAAACCCGCGAGTTCACCAAAGCAAGAACCCACTCTTAAAAAGGTGGGTTTTTACTTTGGTAGTCGCATTGCGACTAACTTCCTATTGCCGCTGGCAATAGGTTGAAATAAGTGCAAAAAACTCACAAGGTTATAACTAAAGGCTGATGCTCTTTCGCCAAGCACCAGCCATTTAGTAAGAACCGTGTGAGTTATTTAGTTGGAGACTTTTATATCTATAGGGCATGCCTCCTATCTACACTAGTGAAATAATCCAGTGTTTTTTTAGTTAATATCTCCGGTGGAGTGTTTGCAGTGATAAAAGGTATCCTGCTGCCTCCATCGTTATGTTTAATGTGGTGATCGTCGAATACCACCGACATTTTATGTAAGAACTCCATACAATCCTTTCTAGTCGCTATGCCGGGCTTAATATTTGGCTTGTCGGATAGAGACTGATTAGTATATGGTTAGAATCAAATAAGCCGCCCGAAGGAGCAGCCAATCAATAAGAGTTTGCTGCCCGGTTACGCTACTAGCTCCACATAATCCAAGCGTCCAAATACAGATTATGTTTCACGGCTTGCAACTTATTTGCAACTTAATTGTTTCACAGAAAATCATAAAAGTCAATAGGTGTGGTGTTGATAACTACCAATACAACGCTATATATAGTAGTTTAATACCTGTCGTCTGATATACGTGAAATAGAGTTATTTACACATCACTTGTATTACTAGTCTTAGAGTAGTGATAAAGCATTGTACCTGTTTGATTAAGTTGTGTAACTGTTGCGGGCTCCTTGAAATAATCCTCGATTTTGCTGTTGTTTTGTAAAAAAGACACTCCGTTAGTAAATACAACTGGCTCCATTGTGATATAGGCTTCATCTACTAAACCTGACTCTAGGAATTCTGTGTATATGTGTGACCCACCAAGAATTAAACAACTTTCATAACTCTTCTGATATTTATCTACAAATTCTTTAGGGCTTAAGTTTTCGAACTGTACCTTGTCTTTTACGCTATGGTCTCGAAAAGTTTCTGGATGTCGTGTCAGTATTACCCTAAATAGATTATCTCTAAATTTTCGAAGCTTTAAATTAAAAGTTTTTCTTCCCATAACGAACAGTTTATGCTCAGATTTTATCTTTTTATAGAAAGCTTTATCTTCAGGTGAAGTCCAGGTAGCTGGTGATGGGTTATTTCCGTTAGTTATGTAGCCGTTTTTACTTGTTGCTACTACGATTATTAAATTCATCTTTAGTATATATTAACAGAATTTTATTTATGTTTTAGCTTAAGCTTGTTACAATATATCCAAGATGAATACTACAAATACCGTGCCTAATATTCCTGTTAGGAATTTTAAGAGGACAAAAATACTAGCAACTGTCGGTCCTAGCACCCATAGCTATAAGGCTATACTGGACTTAATTAAAAGCGGGGCTAACGGTATTAGACTAAATTTTAGTCATGGCGACGAACAGCAGCGCGAAGAACAAATAAAATGGATACGCAAAGCTTCTAAAGAATACGGAAAACCTGTTGCAATCCTGCAAGACCTGCAAGGCCCAAAAATCCGGCTAGGTGATTTTGAGGGAGTAATTCCTGTTCAAAAAGACCAAACACTACAATTTCAGGTAAACGCCGATTACAAGAGAAGTGGCATCATCCCAATTCAGTATGATTTAAGCAAGCGAGTAAAACGCGGCGAGAGAATGATGCTGTTTGATGGTAAAGTGCACACTACCGTAACAAGTGTTAAGGATAAGGTTGTTAGAGTAAAGGTCGACAATGACGGGGTTTTGCTTAAACGTAAGGGAATAAATTTGCCAGATACAGATTTTTCAGGTGCTGTTATAACCTTAAAGGACAAAAAAGATGCTGCATATGGCTCTACCAAGGATATAGATTACGTCGCTCAAAGCTTTGTGCAATCCGCGGTAGATATAAGAGAATTACGTAAGATACTCAATAATTTAGGAAGCAAAGCGAAGATTGTTGCCAAAATTGAAACGGTAGCCGCTTTGAAGAATATAGAATCAATCGTGAAAGAAGCAGATGTCATAATGGTTGCTCGCGGTGATTTAGCAGTTGAGACTGCTCCTGAGGTTGTGCCACTAGAGCAGCGCAGAATAGTCGGACTATGTAGAAAGTATGCAAAGCCAGTGATAATTGCTACCCAAATGCTTGCTACAATGACCGAATCAAGCGAGCCAACCAGAGCAGAAGTATCTGATGTTGCAACTGCAGTAATTATCGGCACAGATTGCGTTATGTTAAGCGAAGAGACTGCAAGCGGGCGTTATCCAACAGAAGCAGTTAAAACTATGAAAAGGATTATTAAATACACAGAGACCAATAATCCTATTGATGCGGTGTTTAGGCAAAAAGCAGACATGTATTCTCGTCAGTCTGCTATTAGTAGTGCAATTATTACACTCGCCGAAGAAGTTGAATCTGTTGCTATTGTCGCAGAAACAAAATCTGGAGCTACAGCTTTGCAGCTTTCTTCACGCCGACCTGACCATCCCATAATTGCCGTAACTTCTTCAGAGAAAGTGGCAAATCAACTCGCAATAGTCTATGGGATAAAAAGCTACGTGCGTCCAGACGGCAAACATGCTGCTATGAAATTAGCAAATTGGCTGGAGAGAAATAAGGTATTAAACAAGGGTGACATTATAGTAACCGCTTCTGGAAAATATCCAGGTGTAGTTGGTACTACCGATACTATTAAAGTCCGAGTATTGTAACTAAAATATAACTGATGTAAACTACTTGGTATAGAGGGTGGGAATGTTTAATAAAAAAACAATAAATGATGTAGATATAGCTGGAAAGCAGGTTTTGCTTAGAGCTGATTTTAACGTTCCTATAAAAAACGGAAAAATCACCAGTAATTACAGGATTAAGCAGAGCCTCCCTACTATAAAAGCCTTAATAGACAAGGGTTGCAAAATTGTAATAATTTCGCACCTTGGACGGCCTAAAAGCTCTGCTGATCTGGAATTTTCACTTAAACCGGTAGCAAAAGAGCTAAGCAAGATTCT
>CAYVHE010000044.1:0-5204 GCA_964451085.1 uncultured Candidatus Saccharibacteria bacterium
TCTCGGTAGCCGTTGAAATGGTGGGGGAGTCGGGGTCAATCACGCAAAGTAAAAACCGCCCTTTCAGGCGGCTTACTTTGGTGATATGACCCTACGGGGAGTCGTCCCAGAGTTACTAACTCACTACGTTCATAAGTACTGCTGGACGCGGCTCGCGGTCTTGCTCCGATAGGTCGCTCGACAACGCTCCGCCGTTCTACTCCCCGACGGAAGCAAAGCAGTTTGCTTCCTTAGGTTCAAAATTTTACTTCGTTCAATTTTGACCCTACGGGGAGTCGAACCCCGGTTACCGGCTTGAAAAGCCGGTGTCCTAACCATTAGACGATAGGGCCAGTTCCTATAAACTGGCTACTAGAAAAATATACCATTTTTTGCAAAAAAAGCAAAAAATGGTAGCGTTATTAACATAACGGTGGGATGCCAGAGAGGCTGAATGGGCCGCACTCGAAATGCGGTATGCTCGTAAGAGTATCGGGGGTTCGAATCCCTCTCCCACCGCAGTGAATGGAATGAACAAGGTGGGAAGCAAGGCAACTGCTTGCCTTGCTTGAGGGATTCGAAAAGCGCAGGCATAATTTTGTTTGGGCAAAGCTCAAGGCAAAATTGTCGAGCTGGGGCCGCGAAAATTTTCCGTCAGGAAAATTATTTGTGACCGAATCCCTCTCCCACCGCCATTTTACAATTTCAGCGTTTTTGGAAAAAACAAATCTTTCCAAAAAGGTACCGTAGATTTGAGCTCCTATTTCTATATTTAGCGTTAAGACAAAGAATCAATAACCGCTTTAAGTTTACCTTCGACTTCTTTCGCAATTATTGGCAAGTTTTCATTTTCTACCATACTCATAGCAACAGACGGTATAATTGCTGAAACATATACAGCTCCGCCATCTTCATACACAATGACATTGCAGGGCAAAAGAAGCCCTATCTCTTTTTCCTCTTGTAGTGCTTTGTGTGCGAATTGTGGGTTACACGCACCAAGAATGATGTAGTTGTCATAATTGACATCAAGCTTCTTTTTCATCGTCGCCTTGACGTCAATTTCGGTTAGTACACCGAACCCTTCTTTTGAAAGTTCTTCTTTTATTTTTACAACTGCATCTTCAAAAGAAAGCGCTACCTTTTTACTATATCCATATTTCATACTATTTTGTATTTCTTGTTACAAGCCAATTATAAATGATAGCGAATGCGTAGAGAATAACGAAGATTATAACCGCCGCTTCAACCATTCCACCAATGATCCCTCCTATAGATAAAGAGAAGAACATGTGCCACTCGGTCATCATTGCAACCCCACCAGCGTAAAGGCCGAGATTACCGAGAATACCCAAAAGTAACATACATACTGCTGATATAATTGCTCCTGCATATCCAAGAGCCAGTGCGTTAAGTGTTTTCATAATATATAAAATTGACTAATAATACCCTGTAAGAGTATTATACTATTATATAAAAAAAGAGGTCAAGAAGAAGATAGACAAGAGGCTAAAAATAAGTGAACGGTAGATTAAAAGGCTTCAGTAAATGGTGAACGAAGGTGCATACTGTGTAGATATCATCACTCATGAATACATATGTAGGTTTACTTAATTAATAAATTTAGAAATAACTTAATTATCAAATACACTAAAATAAATATTAAATAATTTATGGAAAATCAAACATCAAAAACAAAAAATAAGACAATGGTTCCAGTGGCGATTATCGTCGCCGGAGTATTAATAGCCGGTGCGGTGCTGTATAGCAATAATGGTGCTTCACAAACATCGTCTGCTAAGGACACATCTTCGCAAAAAGTGGCACAAGATACAGGTTCAACCAATGGTGTTAATACAATAACAGCTGATGACCATATCAAAGGGAATTCCAACGCTTCCGTAAAAATCGTTGAGTATTCAGACTTCGAGTGTCCATTTTGTAAACGTTTCCATGGCACAATGAATCAAGTAATGGATGAATATGGAAAAGATGGGCAAGTAGCGTGGGTGTATAGACATTTCCCACTTGATCAATTACACCCTCGTAACTCACGCCGGGTGGCTGTTGCTTCAGAATGCGCAAATGAACTTGGCGGAAATGATGCATTTTGGAAGTTTGCTGATGGTTGGTTCGAAGCATCTCCATCAAATGACCAAACGGACTTTGACGCAGTTATTACTAAACTTACTTCAGAAATAGGGTTAGATGAAAATGTATTTAATACTTGTCTCACAAGCGGTAAGTACGATAAACACATCCAAGATGATATTGATAATGCAATAGCAACTGGGGGCCGTGGCACACCATGGAGTATTGTTATTAGTCCAAATGGAGAAACATTTTCATTGTCAGGAGCGCAACCATACAGTTCAGTAAAACAACTCATTGATATTTCTCTCAAAGCACAATAAGCTACATGATTAGAAGAGTCTTACAAAAAGTTTTTTCCAAGCCTAAATATGCGCTACTTGCATTTATAGTTACTATCGCGGTGTTTTCATTTGAGGTATGGTTCCCAAACTGGAAATTAATTTTCACTGTTATTGCATCACCCTCAGTTAGCTTTACTGAAGCGATAGGTATTATATTTGGGTTATTTTTCTCAATAGGAACAAATTTTACTGTTGTGTCTGCTTCCTACACTATAGCTATTGCAATACTGTTTGGAATAAACGTTACCCTACTTACATACTATATATCGGTAAGAAAAGGATCTCTCCGAGGAAAAGGTGGAGCTTTGGGTATAGGAGGACTTATAAGTGGGATATTTGGCGTTGGTTGCGCTGCATGTGGGTCATTCATTTTGACGTCATTACTGGCACTTATTGGTATAGGAGGAGCATTAACTTTTCTACCATTTGGAGGAGAGGAGTTTGGTTTTATCGGGGTAGGTCTTTTAGGGTATGCGATTTACTGGACTTCGAAAAAAATTCAAGAACCAGTGGTATGTGTAATAAATTAATAATTAAATAGAAATAAGCATGGAAAACGAAAAAAAACAATTCAAGAACCACAACTTAGTAAAAAAGAACGGGCAAATTTACGTCGTTCTAAAAAGGAAAAAGTGCGTCAAAAAGCACAAATTACGCAAAAAATTAAAAAATACACTATATGGATAGGTGTAATCGTAGTCGTCGTTGGGTTAATATACAGGGGTGTTTCTATTGTCGAGGAAGCAAATAAATCACGTCCTGGTGAGGCTATTCCAATTGTGAGTAGAAATCACGTAAATATTGGAGATGCACACGAGCCATACAACTCAAATCCTCCAACTTCCGGCCCACATGCTGGACCAGCACCATGGGGAGTTAGTGAAAAAGAGCTAATCGACGAAGATGTAATACATAACCTTGAGCACGGTGGTATTTGGATCTCATATAAGAACTTAAATCAGGAGGATATTAAAAAACTTGAGGATATAGGGAGAAAATATTCCAGTAGGACTGTAGTGTCACCTAGGCCAGCAAACGACGACAACATTGCTGTAGCATCTTGGGGTAGACTCCTTAAGCTTGAGGAGGTAGACGTTGAACAGATAACAGAATATGTTAAAAGAAACTTCAACAAGTCTCCAGAACAGCTTGCGAGGTAATTGAGTGGCTAAATCCTATAGGCTTCTCTTCGTGCATATATAAAGTTACGTATTAATGTAACTTTATATATCGATTATGTGTCACTTTTTGAAAAAAAATATAGTGAACGAGGAGTCTTTAATTTATATTCTAAAAAAGCTTAAAGCAACCTTACAAGGCAAGGATCCATATGGCTCCAGTACGAGGTAGCTTGCAGTGAACGACTTTGTTTTTATGAGTATAGCAAATTAGAAAAGCATAAGTGCATTTGTGGTGCGAAGTGAGTAGAGCTTCTTGTAATTAGTATCCTAGTTTCTCCTTCACTAATATAAGTGTAGTCCTACCTTCAAACATCTCTCGTTCAAATATAAGCATCTTACCAACCATACTACCTGGCATTCCCATGTCTCTTTTTACGCGCTCACTTTCAAGAGGAAGGACGTATTCTCTGATTCTTGTCATAGCATCATTTAAGGTTGGGACAATCTTGTTCACTCCAGCGACTAAGAGAACCTTACCTGCGGCAAATGGATACGCACCGATTCTGCTACCACTTGCATCTGCAGCGACAAGCTCTCCAGTTTCTGCAATAGCATTTACACTCCCAAGGAAGTACTCGGCTAACTGAGCTTCTTTCATCATTTGCATTTGTTTCATTTGGTCTTTTTCCATCATTGCTGGCACATGAAGATTATTCCATTTATCTGTATTTTCCTTAAGATAATCTATGAATCCAATTTCTTCTAATGTGCGAGAAGAACCATTCATAATTGATTTCCTTTCGGGGATAAGTTCTTTTACTTTTTCCAAGGCCTCTTCTTTGGTGTCAACTAAGATAACGTTAATACCTCTACTTTTTACGGCATCAACTGTCTTTTCGATAACCTCTTCTTGTGGTATTGTTTCGTAATTCATATATTTTTATTTATTACTTATTAATGCTTCTTCTGTTTATTTTTATTAAGGTTTGATACAAGGGAAGTGAGTAGTTTCGTTGTATAGAGGACATTGATAGAGTAAGAAACTTCCTGACCTTCTTTGTTGTTAGTAACTAAGTTGCATTCTTTGAGCGCTTTAAGGTGTTGAGAGACTGCAGGTTGGGAGAGATGGACCTTTTTTACTATGTGTGAGACTGTCTGAGGCCCCCTCATGAGAACTTCAAGAATACGGTATCTGTTTACATTACCAATACCTTTCCCAAGCTTTTCAATTTCTCCACAGAGATCAATCATATAAGTATATTAGCATATGCTTATATATAGTCAATAAGAAGCATATTAATATACAAAGATAGTTATATTTAATTTAATATTTATTAAGTCAAAGCGATGATTTTAGTTATTAACTTTTGACTTATTGTATGCTATATGACGATATGATAATGTATCTATACAGATGATTTATGTAAAAAATTAAAGAAGATTAAAATTTTAAATTATTAATAATCACTACACAAAATAAAATAATGGATAAAAAACAGATCATAACAGCCGTAACGATGATAGGTATATTAGTGTTATTAGGATTAGGTTTCTTTACTTATAACTTCTATCAATCAAAACAAGTGCTAAAAGACACAACTTTAATGGGTGCGGCAGTTCAATCAATCAACGCAGATGAATGTGAAGGGATAACAACCCAAGCAGAGTT
>CAYVHE010000045.1:0-5136 GCA_964451085.1 uncultured Candidatus Saccharibacteria bacterium
GAGTCTGAGCCAGTACTTGCAGAGTAAATTAAATACTGTTAAAATATAGCAATCAAATAACGCAACTCGAGCCGTGGGTAATCAGTAAAAATCAGGCATAGTATTTTTACTGACCACGAAGCGGGAAGTTGCAGACACGAAAGGAAAGTATGCCAACAATAAACCAATTGGTTCGCAAGCCGCGAAAAAGAGCTAAAGTTAAAAGCAAATCACCGGCATTACATAAAGTCGTAAACCACTTAAATACGACAAACTATGAGAAAGCATCACCATTAAAGAGGGGTGTATGTGTAAAAGTTACTACTAAAACACCTAAAAAACCTAACTCGGCATTACGTAAAGTTGCTCGTGTTAGATTAAATAATGGCTATGAAGTTTGGGCATATATTGGCGGAGAAGGTCATAACTTACAGGAACACGCCGTAGTATTGATTAGAGGCGGAAGAGTTAAAGATTTACCGGGTGTTAGATACCATATCGTCAGAGGCTCTCTTGACTTACAAGGGGTAGAAGGCCGTAAAAGAGGCCGCTCTAAGTACGGAACCAAGAAAGGGAGTAAGTAATGCCGCGTAAAACTACTAAAGCACTAGTGCGACCTAAACTTCCGGATAGAAAATATAATTCTGAAATGGTTCAACGCCTAATTAACCGAGTCATGAGACATGGAAAGAAGCAATTAGCAGAAAAAATTGTCTACGAGGCAATGGAAAAAGCTGCAAAAAAACTCAAAAACGATAATGTATTAGAAGTCTTCGATAAAGCTTTTAAAAATGTTACTCCATATATGGAAACTCGCTCAAGACGTGTTGGTGGAGCAAACTATCAAATACCGTTTGAAGTTAAAGGCCAAAGGCAAAAACACCTAACCATTATGTGGTTTGTTCAAATAGCTCGTTCTAAAAAAGGAATGCCGATGAGCGACAGAATAGCTTCCGAACTTGTTGATGCTTATAACCAAACAGGTGTAGCATACAAGAAAAAAGAAGACGTTCATAAAATGGCTGAGTCCAACCGAGCATTCGCTCACTTCGCACGTTAGATTTATGATTAAAACATTTTCGCATTTTGCGTCACTTGATGTTTCAGCAATATCACGATACTGTTACACATATAATCACTAACGACAACCAACTAAAAGGATAATTACAAGGAAATACATGGCAACAAAAACTTCGACAATCGAAAACATTAGGAACATTGGTATTATCGCACATATTGACGCCGGTAAAACCACAACTACTGAAGCGATTCTTTATAGAACTGGCTTAAAGCATAAGATAGGCGCCGTTCACGAAGGTGAGACAACTACGGACTGGATGGATCAAGAGAGAGAGCGTGGAATCACTATTGTTTCTGCCGCAGTAACCAGTTACTGGAAAGATCATCAGATAAATATCATTGATACGCCAGGTCATATAGACTTCACTGTCGAAGTTGAGCGCTCCCTCCGTGTATTAGACGGTGCTGTTGTTGTGTTTGACGGCAAAATGGGCGTTGAATCACAATCTGAGACTGTTTGGAGACAGGCAGATAAATACAAAGTGCCAAGAATTTGCTTCATAAATAAGATAAACCAAACAGGTGGTGACTTTTATAACTCCCTAGATACTATTCATAATAGATTGAGCAAAGCTGCGTTTCCTGTTCATCTGCCTATTGGCTTTGAGCAAGAAATTAACGGAATTATTGATCTTGTGGAAATGAAGGCCTATAAATATAAGGAATTTGCTGATAAAAACTTGGTAGAAGAAGAAATCCCTGCCGATATGTTAGATAAAGCTAACAAATACCGGAGTTTACTTATTGAAAATGCAGTAGCCGAAGACGAAGGGATGTTAGAAAAATATCTTGAAGTCGGTGAAGAAGGTCTAGATAAAAATGATATTAAGCAAGCAATTAGAACAGCAGTTTTGACCGGTAAATTCTTTATCGTAACCGGCGGTGATGGACGAGGAGTCATAGTAGAAAAAATCCTTGATCTAGTAAACGATTTCTTACCTAGCCCACTAGACAGGGGAAGTACCTGGGGACATCACGCAAAAAGTGGTGATGAAGTTGAAAGAAAACCCGACGTTAAAGAGCCTATGGCTGGCTTAGCTTTTAAGATTGCTACTGACCCTTACGTTGGTAAATTAGCTTATTTCAGAGTCTATTCAGGAGTTCTTAAAGCTGGATCTTATGTAATGAATAGTTCTACGGGGAATAAAGAGCGTATCGGTAGAATAGTAAGAATGCAAGCTGATAAACGTGAAGAAGTTGCAGAGGTTGTAGCAGGAGATATCGCAGCCATTGTAGGCTTAAAAGGTACTACTACCGGACATACATTGTGCGATTCAACCAATCCAATAATTCTAGAAAGCATTACCTTCCCAGAACCACCTGTTAGTATTGCGATAGAGCCTAAAACTAAATCAGACCAAGATAAGATGAGTTTAGCCCTGCAACGTCTTGCAGAAGAAGATCCTACGTTTAGAGTAAGAGTTGATGACGAAACCACTCAGACTATTATTAGTGGTATGGGAGAGCTTCACTTAGAGATCTTAGTTGATAGAATGAAGCGTGAATTTGCCGTAGAAGCTAATATTGGTGAGCCACAGGTTGCTTACCGTGAAACAATCCGCAAAGACGGAGTAGAAATACAAGGTAAATTCATTCGACAGTCCGGTGGACGTGGTCAGTATGGTGACGTATGGCTTAGATTGTCTCAGAATGAAACCGGAAAAGGTTTTGAATTCATTAATTCTATTAAAGGTGGCACAGTCCCTCAGGAATATATAAAGCCAGTACGTCAGGGCATTGTAGAGGCTATGAATAACGGTGTGCTTGCAGGTTATCCTGTAGTAGACATCAAAGCTGAGCTTTATGACGGTTCGTACCATGACGTTGACTCGTCTGAAATGGCCTTTAAAGTCGCTGGTTCAATGGCGCTGCAGGCAGGAGTCAAACAGGCTTCCCCAGTAATATTGGAACCTGTCATGAAAGTTGTTGTTGTTACTCCTGAATCTTTCATGGGTGACGTAATTGGTGACTTAAACTCTAAACGAGGAAGAGTTGAAACTATGGAAGACTTAACCTCAGGTGTTAAAGAGATAACCGCATTTGTTCCTTTGGGTGAAATGTTCGGATATACTACGAATTTAAGGTCAATGACACAAGGTCGTGCTAGCTCTAGCATGGAATTAGACCACTATGCAGATGTTCCAAGAAACGTAGCAGAAGCAATAATAATTAAGAACGCCAAATAATTTACATACAAAATCATGGGAAGCCTTTGCCCAAGAAAAGCTAACATCACGGATTCGTTGGCTATAATAGCACCACAACAGGCAGCAGAAAGAGCTAGGAATGGCGATGACTTATGCGATCCAGAGTGTCAAGGCCCCGTTGATATGAAAGTTAGTACTGTTTTGCAAATAAGAAAGCATACAGTTACCATATGGGAAAGAGTTATAGAAGTTTGTCCAGTTGCTATGTAGAAGCAATAATTAGCTTGAAATTTCAATCCTAAAACTGCTATAATATCTCTTGTAACTCGTGAGAGGGCTTTTACGTTTGACTCTAAAAAGTAGACTGTAAATATGGATCACGAATAACAATAATAATTCATTAAACCCTTAAAAAACGTGGGATAGCAACCGCAACCAATAAGAAAGGAAGCTTCGCCTGTAGCTCTTGCAGTAAAAGAATAAGAGCAGTCGGTACAGAGATAATGAATCACTGTCCGTCCGTCGAGGTAAAACATTGTTTTTTGTCCTGACTAGCGAAGCGCAAACACATATGGCACAATTTGACAGAACAAAGCCACACATTAACGTAGGAACGATGGGTCACGTTGACCACGGAAAAACTACACTAACTGCAGCTATAACTGCTGTATTAGCAAAAAAACTCCCTACAGAAGTAAACAAACCAATTGCTTACGACGAGATTGACAAAGCTCCAGAAGAGAAAGCAAGAGGAATTACAATTTCTACTTCTCACCAAGAGTACGAATCTGAAAAAAGGCACTACGCACACGTAGATATGCCAGGACATGCAGATTATATCAAGAACATGATTACTGGTGCAGCACAAATTGATGGTGCGATTTTGGTAGTATCAGCTGCTGATGGTCCAATGCCTCAGACCCGTGAACACGTTTTGTTAGCAAAACAGGTTGGAGTTCCAAAGATTGTTGTTTTTCTAAACAAGATGGATGTGGCTGACCCTGAATTAGTAGAATTAGTTGAAATGGACATTAGAGAACTTCTTGCAAAGTATGAATACGAAGAAGATGCTCCAATTATTAAGGGTTCTGCTCTTAAAGCCCTAGAAGGCGACGCAAAATACGAAGACGCTATTATGGAGCTTGTTAAAGCTATGGATGATTACATTCCAGAGCCAAAAAGAGAACTAGATAAGCCATTTTTGATGCCTATTGAAGACATCTTCTCTATTAAGGGTCGTGGTACTGTAGCAACTGGACGTATTGAAACTGGAGTTGTAAAAGTTAACGATGAAGTTGAGATTGTCGGTGTAAGAGAAACTAAAAAGTCTGTTGTTACCGGAATTGAAGCCTTTAAGAAATCTCTAGATCAGGGTCAAGCTGGCGATAACGCTGGTGTATTGCTTCGTGGTATTGAAAGAGATGATATTGAAAGAGGTCAAGTTCTAGCTAAACCTGGAACAATCACTCCTCATACAGAATTCTCAGCAGAAGTTTATATCCTAACTAAAGAAGAAGGCGGTAGACACACACCTTTCTTTAAGGGTTACAAGCCACAATTTTACTTCAGAACTACTGATGTTACTGGAGAAGTGGAACTTCCTGCCGACAAAGAAATGGTTATGCCAGGCGATACCATTACTTTTAAAGTAAAACTTCTTGCTCCAATCGCTATGGACCAAGGATTACGTTTTGCTATCCGTGAAGGTGGCCGAACTGTAGGTGCTGGTGTTGTTACAAAAATCACTAAGTAACAGTCCAGAGAATATCTGATATCTAATACTTGGTATCAGAGAAAAGAGGTTTGAGAAATCAGACCTCTTTTTATAACGTAACTGGCAAATACTCTAATTGGAGAATCGTTTAGTTATTTAAGCCTAAATTCTAGAACCAAACGCAACCTGCGCTAATTCTAGCTCTTTGTTGGGGTT
>CAYVHE010000046.1:0-4899 GCA_964451085.1 uncultured Candidatus Saccharibacteria bacterium
CATATTGTATTCAATATTGTCGCCTGTCTTATAATTCCATACGTACTCCCAGGTTTGCTTCATAAAAAGCTCGACATTTAGTTCTTCCATAACTTTACTGGTAATCATAAAACCATTTTATATGTGAGCACCATGATCGTCCACTAAAAAATCGACTAGACTTCGTGAGCAAGAGACGGCATAGATGTAGCTGATGGAAAAAGAAGTACCAGTCAAATACTGTCTCTACGCTCGCAAAAGCAGCGAATCAGACGAACGACAGGCCATGTCGATCGACTCACAGGTCAAAGAGATGAAGGAGCTCGCTAGGCGCGAAGGGCTGAATGTTGTCGCTGAAAGATTCGAGAGTAAGTCTGCAAAAGAATCTGGACAGCGAAAAACATTCAATAAACTGCTTACAGAGTTAGAAGTTGGTAAGTATAATGCGATTTTAACCTGGGCGCCAGATCGTCTTAGCAGGAATGCTGGAGATCTAGGGTCACTCGTAGACCTAATGGACAAAGAAAAACTAGTAGCAATCCGAACGTTCTCACAAACATTCGGTAACAACCCAAACGAGAAGTTCTTGTTAATGATTCTGTGCTCACAGGCAAAGCTAGAGAACGATAACAGAGGCATTAATGTCAAAAGAGGCATACGAGCCAAGTGCGAAGCTGGGTGGCGCCCAGGAGTAGCCCCAATGGGGTATATGAATCGGTCTTTTAATGGGAATAAGGATATAATCTTGGATCCAGATCGAGCTCCGCGAATCACGGAGATGTTCAATAGGGCTGCCCAAGGCTGGTCGGGACGAAGACTTAAAGATTGGTTAGATAAATCTGGTTTCACGAGCAAGGGTGGAGGCAAGGTACATCTCAGCCAGATATTTAATATCCTTAATAACACTTTCTACTACGGAGATTTCGAATATCCAGAAGGGTCAGGAAAAATTTATCACGGATCACATGAAGCAATTACTACCAGAGCCGTCTTTGAGCAGATTCAGAAAGGTAGATCCGTACCAATACGGGCTGCTTGGGGGTCAAAGAACTTTGCCTTTAAAGATATTTTCAAATGCGGAAGTTGTGGAGCTAGCATAACCGCAGAAGAGAAGTTCAAGAAACGTAAGGATGGAGGATTCAATAGGCACGTCTACTACCATTGCACTAAAAAAGTAGATCCAAACTGCCCTGAAAAATACATCAATGAAAAGGATCTCGTGAGTCAGCTGATTCACTTCATTGCTGAGAAATCAGGTAAAATTGAGATAACTGACGTGCTGGCAACAAAGGCCCTGGAACACCTTGAGATAGTTGAAGCAGCTCTAGGAATCCGAGGTCAAGAGCTTGGAGATATTGATCCACTGACTGAATACGCTAGATTCATCCTCATGAAAGGTTCATACTCACAGCAGGCAAATCTTGTGAGGGGCATCAATGGTAAGTTTGTCATTCGAAACAAGACGATAGAATTTGAGTAAGGTTTTCTATAGATTCTCATCGTTAATATTTTTTATATACTCGTCCGCTATGTCTAAGATCTCGTCGAAGGTTAATATCTCTATGTCATGTAAACCATTACGAAGCTTGGTAAAGTCTCTTCTAAGTTTATCGTCCTCGCCACCATGATTCGTTAGTTTGTTCATAGACGACATGATTATGATTGAGCGAGGATGATAAAGGTTTTCTTCTTCAGTGAACTGCGTTATGTTCCTTTTATCTGATGGATTTTTAAACCTATCTCGAATTACTGAGTCCATGTAGTTTTTTGATTGGGTAATTGCTTTGCTTATCTCTGCAGAAAAGTAAAAATTTTTATGACTGCTGTCCCATTTCAGCACATTGGCTAAGTGTGTTTTTATCTCAATAATATCAAGACCGTTATAGTGGTTTATCCCTACAAAGTCAGGATACTTTTTATCACCATCAATATCCGTAAGTTTGATCTTTGGGAATATTTTCTTATAGGAAAATATAAGGAATAGCAGGTTTTTTCTGAAGAATTCTTGCCATAAAGCTTCAAGACTGCCCTTGCCGGTGAATACGTATCCGACATCCTTTATAACCTCTTGAGCTTTTGCTGTTGTTAGATCCGTGGTGCCTAAGGCCAATATTTCTCGACCTGTAGCCACAATATCCTGGAGTCTCTCCTTTATAAAATAATCATTGATCTTCCTCATAAAGTCTTCTGAGAACATTTCAAGCCTCAGCATTTTATCAATCAATGCCTCTAAAGAAGCTATATCCTCGACTCCCAGGTATTTTGTCAATGAGGCCTTGTTGCGTTTGGTCGGCAAGTTGAGCCTATCAACGGCAAACTTCATTTCTCCCATATTGAAAGAGGTGGTCGCTGTTTTTGCTTCGCTGGAGAACCTAGCAGATTCTCGATTTGATAGATAGTTCCTAACACTGTTAGCATAGCTACCAGTCTTTTTGTTAATATCTTGGGCAACACTCATCGCATCTCTGAATTTAGACACGGGGACGGTAAGGGTCTTATCTGCTGAATCATATAATATCTCCTCTGAATCCGTATCAGAGATAATCAGTCTTTCTACCTTGTTATTTCTTGGGTTAACTAAGCTTTTGAATATTCCTTCATTTGAAAGCTTGTAATTACCTGTGTCGCCACGGAAGTAAATAAAATCATTGATCTTTAGTGTAACGGGGAAAGTGATTGATTTATAAGTTTTTCTCTCATCATAGTAGAGTCGATTTCTGGCGTTAAATGCATGGAAAGTTAGGGTGTAATTATTGTTGTCTGAGGATAAAACTTCACCGGCAGAACAGGTTATTATCTGACCACCAGTATCTGCCTCAAGCCCAAGCCAGCCCCCTGCGCGGAGTTTTCTATAGATATTGGTAGCTGGTTTGTAAATTCTGGACATAATCTGAGTATACCAGGAGGCCGGGATATGGTCACAGAACCAGGTCTTTAGTCTAAGCGTCCAATTAGACTAGGGAGCCGGGTCATGTAACTCTCCTCGTAAATGATCTCAGGGGTCATAAAGTAGCAAAAAACCAGATCTAGGAACCTGGTCTCTCACCTCTGTTGTACTGCTTGGCTGGGTCGGCAGGATTCGAACCTGCGAATGCTAGTACCAAAAACTAGTGCCTTACCACTTGGCGACGACCCATTACGCTTCGCTCGTTTTTCAAATATCTTTTTTCGTGTTTCATTTGGCTACGGGCTTCGCTCGTTTTTCTTTTTTCTTGTTTCTTGTTTCGTTTGGCTACAGGGAAGATGGTTGCAGTTTTTAGCTTCCAACCTCCTGCTCTTATTCTGTACTTTGGAGCGAATGTAACATCGTGATTATAGCTTATTGGTGCGTATTTTACTAGAAAATTGCTATACTAAAACAAATGCACAAAAAACTGTTCATGCTCGGGGTCGGGGTTGGTCTGGCTATTATAGCGGTATTGCTAACTTCGGAGACCAATAAAAGTACAGAATTACAACCTACAAATACAATCCCTAATATTGCAATCAGCCCAACCACAAAGCCCTTGATATTATTTTCTCCTCGTTCTAGATTACCGTTTGGGGGCAGGGAAGTGTTGCCTGATTATCGCTTTGTGGCACTATATGGTACACCGGCATTTAGTGGTTTAGGTGCACTAGGTGAGCAACCGCTGGATCAAGCAATTTCCAGAGCAAAAGCTACCGCAGAACAATACGCACCACTCTCTACGGAGCAAGTTATCCCGACGTTTGAAATTATTGTAACAGTAGCATCTGCCGACCCTACAGAAAATCATGATTATTCTCAGGAAGTCCCAATAGAAAAAATAAAACCATGGATTGATGCCGCCAAAGCCAACAATATGTACGTAATTTTAGATTTGCAGCCAGGGCGTAGCACTTTTTTGGAACAAGCCAAATTATATGAAGAACTCTTAAAAGAGCCTCATGTAGGGCTGGCTTTAGACCCAGAATGGCGCTTGCTTACGCCTCAAGCTAGACATTTAAGTTCTATAGGGTCAGTCACGGTAGACGAAATTAACCAAACTAGCGCCTGGCTAGCTCAGCTAATTAAAGATAACAACTTACCTCAGAAAATATTTGTAATACACCAGTTTAGGCAAGATATGGTGCAAGATAGGGAAGCTCTAAACACAATCGCCAAAGAACTTGCTTTTGTTATTCATATGGATGGGCTTGGCACATTAGGCCAAAAGATTGATACCTGGAATACCCTTAAAGTCGGGCTTAGCGATAATGTCTTTATGGCCTGGAAAAATTTTATAGACGAGGACAAACCAACACCAACACCACAACAAACTATGTCCCAAAACCCAAAACCTAGCTTAATAACCTACCAATAGACTATTCTGGTGTGCCGTTACCATTCAAAGCATTTTTATATATTAGTCCGAAAGGATCAAATGCCTCCCATGGATAATGGACCCATCCATTGGTCTCCTCTACTTGAAAGTCGGGTTCTACACCAGAACTATTCATCCCTGGCTTATAATGAATGACCCCTGAATACACAGAGGCTGCTCCAAGACCATGCATAATATCTTTAGCTTTTACCATTGTTTGACCTGTGTCGTATACCTCATCTACTACAAGAACGGATTGTCCTTCAACAAGTTTTTTCTCTGGAATTTGACCTAGCTTAAACTCACCAGCAAGCTCAGGGTGTTCTGTACCATACCTTGTTAATCCTAATGATAAAACCTGATCTCCACTCATTCCAAATGATCTAGATAATACATTTGCTACAAACAATCCACCTCTTGGAACAACACATAGTTTTGTAATTCTAAAATCCGGATTCTCTAAAGTTCTTCTTGTAATCTGGTGACCAAGCTCAAAGGCTTTAAGCATTACAGATTCTGTAGTTTCCCATATTGGTGTTTCCGGGCTATAGGCAATATCGTGGAGCTTTTTAGCTAGGTTTTCCTCTGTTAAACA
>CAYVHE010000047.1:0-4858 GCA_964451085.1 uncultured Candidatus Saccharibacteria bacterium
CTTCTGCTTCACCACAAGCGTACAAGCGTTTCTCTACGGTGTTTGCCAGTTCCTCAATTTGAATTGCTGTAACAGAGGTTTTTTCACAGGATCTATACAATCCTGCAAGTAATTTGTCTCTATTATACAGCTGCCTGGTACCATTATTCTTAACGATTATTAGTTGTGGTTTTTCTATACGTTCATATGTTGTAAAGCGGTGTTGGCAGGCGAGACATTCTCTTCGTCTGCGGGTCGCATCACCTTCTGATACATCACGAGATTCTATTACTTTTGTATCAGTGCTCTGACATTTATTGCAACGCATTTTTCCTCGCTTCTTTTTATTAGCTGTTTAAGGTCTTGGTCGCTACATGTAGCGCTCACAACTATAAATATAACGCTATTTGTAGTGTTTTACAAATTTTTTGAGTTGTAATATTAGTGACATGTAGTGACTTTTCTAATCTGTTTTTTCTTGCTTTTTATCAGATTTATTTCTTTTAAAGCGTCGTAAAAAGGATGGTTTTTCTAATTCTTCCTCATCCAATTGATCCTTTTTGTCATCATCACTATCCTCGGAATCACTGCCTGTATCATCTGACTTATCTTTTTGTTCATCAGTATTATCCTCGGAATCCTTAGAATCTTCTGAATCTAGTGACCAAATAGATGGAGCTTCTTTTTCTGGCTTAAACTCTCCTAAGCCTCCTTCTTCATTAACAGGTTCTAGGTCCATGTCTACGTCAGAAACTTCTTCGTCTACCCGATGGTCTTGTGCTAAAGGAGTGCTAGATGAACTAGTCAATGAGTCATTTTGCTGTCCGGATCTTGCAAAGTATGATGTATCAAATCCAGTGGCAACCACTGTTACTATTATTTCACCTTCAATATCTTTGTTAATGGTAGCTCCGAAAATAACGTTAGCCTCAGGGTCTGCGGCGGCCATAATTGTTTCAGCTGCTGCATTAATTTCGTGCATGGACATATCATCACCACCGATAACATTGAACAAAACACCTCTGGCGCCATCAATTGAAACCTCAAGTAGTGGCGATTCTATTGCCTGTTTAGCGGCATCGATTGCACGATTATCACCCGATGCACGTCCAATACCCATCAATGCACTTCCTGCACCTTTCATGACTGCTTTCACGTCTGCAAAATCTAGGTTTATAAGACCATGAACCGTAATGAGATCAGAAATTCCCTGAACTCCTTGTCTTAAAACGTCATCTGCAACTTTAAATGCTTCTAGTAAGGGGGTCTTTCTATCAATAGTCTGCAGTAAACGATCATTAGGAACAGTGATAATTGCATCCACCCTTTGGCTAAGTTTATCTATAGCAGTTGCTGCATTCTGTTTGCGTCTTTCACCTTCAAAAGCGAATGGCTTGGTCGCAAATCCTACAACTAGAGCACCGCATTCTTCAGCTATTCCAGCCACAATATGACCTGCTCCACTACCGGTACCACCGCCGGCACCAATGGTAACAAAGACCATGTCTGCACCGTCTATTGCTTTCTTTATATCTTCTTTAGACTCGTTTGCTGCTTTTTCACCGACTGATGGATTAGCACCAGCCCCCAGACCCTTCGTAGTGTCTTTACCTATGTGTATTTTTACTGACGCTTTAGAATGATGGAGTGCCTGAGCATCAGTATTGATAGCGATAAATTCTACATTATCTACCCCTGCTTCTATCATTCGATTTAGCGCTGCTCCACCGGCACCACCAACGCCAACTACCTTTATTCTTGCAAATGTTTCGATTGCGGGTGCAACTTGTGGCATGTATTACCTCTCTTGTTTTATTATCTTTAGTATACAGAATAATTCAGTAAATCTACAATACGATCCTTATTTTCTTCTCTTGAACCGTTTCAGAAGTTTACTAACGCTATTTAGAGCTCCATTATACACTGTTTTGTTAGAGTTACGCCCAGAAGACTGCCCATCTAACAACATATCAAGCAGCATTAAACCTATAGGAGTTGCATACGATATGTCCTCACTTATATCTGATAGACCGCTTACGGGAAGAATAGTGGCTTGTTTGGCAGGTAATTTCAGTTTTCCTTTTGCAAGTTCTGCAATTCCTACAATTTTTGAACCTCCGCCTGTAAACACAACTCCGCCCGGTAATTTTCCGGACTTATGTATTCTTCTTAGTTCTTTGTCTATCATTTCTAATAGCTCTTCTATTCTTGCCTCGATTATCATGTGTACCTCATCTGCATCAAACGTGTGTTGTTTTTTGTCCATCAAGACCGAAACCGTAGACCTAGACGATTTTTTTAAGGTGGCATGATTAATCTTTATAGCTTCGGCTACATCAAGGTCGATTTTTAGACCAATAGCTAAATCATTTGTGACATGAACACCACCAACAGGTATCACAGCTACGTGTTGTACCTCACCATCTTCTATTACTATTATGTTAGTAGTCCCAGCACCAATATCTATTATTGCTGTACCGGCTTCTCTTTGTTGCCTTGTCATTACTGCTTCAGCAGAAGCTAAGCTAGATATAGTTCGGTGCTTTACGCTTATTTCCGCTTGGTCTAATGCCTGTTCTAAACTTCTAACATTAGGAACCGATGCTGTGACTATATGGGTGTCAACTTCTAGTCTTACACCTCTCATCCCAACTGGATCTTTTATATCACCTTGACCATCCAAATGATAAACTTTAGGAAAAATTTGAATAATCTCCCTGTTTGCTGGCATTTTCATTACTGATGCCGCTTCTTCAACCCTCAGTCTGTCGCTTTCTTGTACTTCTCTGTCTGCTGCACTAATAGCTATTACACCCCTAGAATTTAGCCCTTCTATATGGGAACCATTAACATTAATTGTTGCACTTTGGATAGTTCTTCCCGACAGTCTCTCGGCATCTGACACAGCTTGAGCAATGGCATCACCAACTTCTTCAGCATGAGCTACAACTCCACGTCTCATACCTGTAGTTTCAGCTTCGCTGTAGCCTATTATTTCTGGTGCACCGTGCTCATCAACTGATCCCACTACACATCTAACCGTTGATGTGCCAACGTCAATTCCTACAAAATATGGTGCAATACTGTTATCGCGCATAACAGTAGTATAGCGCTTATTCTAACTCCTTAGCAACTATAATCGAGTAAGTATCTCTGAACCACTGGTAGTTACGAGTATAGTATCTTCGAAATGTGCCGAAAGAGAACCATCACGCGTACGAATTGTCCAACCATCTGGATCTATAACCACGTTATATCCTCCAAGAGTTGCCATCGGTTCAATCGCAATTGTCATGCCTGTTTTAAGCGTCGGCCCAGTACCCTTTATCCCATAATTTGGAATCTCTGGATCTTCATGAACATTATGACCAACTCCATGGCCAACAAGATCGCGCACTATTCCATACCCGCCATCATCCAAAACTTTTTGTGCTGCAGCGGATAAGTCACCGACTGAGTGACCATTTTTTACTGCGTCTATGGCTGCATCTAGAGATCTTTGAGTTGCCAACATCAGTTTCTTGGCTTTTTTATCAATATCACCTACTGCAAATGTTCTCGCTGCATCAGTAATCATCCCACCATAAGTTACACCATAGTCAAAACCAACAATATCTCCTTCTTTGAACGGAATGTTGTTAGGAATACCATGTACTACTGAGTCGTTTGCACTAATACAAATTGTCGCAGGAAATCCTTGATAACCCAAAAAGGCCGGAATCCCTCCAAGTGCCTTGAGCTCTTTCCGTGCAATGGCATCTACCTCTACTCCTGTAATACCTGGTTTAATATTTTTTTCAATTTCTGCTAAAACCGTAGCAAGCATCTTACCACTCTCTCTAATGGCTTTAATCTCTTGATCTGTTTTAGGCTTATTAAACATTTATAGTATCTTTTACTTTTGGACTTATGTCCTCGTGTACTTCTTCAGGGGTTCTTTCACCATCAATATGATTTACTGCTATGTTGCTATTTTCGAAATTAGTAATAATTGGTAGGGTTACTGCTCGGTATTCTTCAAACCTAGCAGCTATCGATTCTTTTGTGTCGTCTTGTCTACCCCTCTTTAACAAGCGACCCCTAACGACTTCTTCGCTTGCGACAATATGTATAACGCAGGATATACGAATTAGACCAGCCTTGTGTTGTGCTGTAAGCCAGTCAGCTTGAGCAGTTGTCCTTGGAAATCCATCTAGTATAAACTCTTCTTTTACGTTTATCATATGGAATATTTTATCAGCTAGCTCAATCATCTCGGTATCTTCCAGAAGTTTACCAGCGAGCATTTCTTTTCTTCTTTTTCCAGCGACTAGCATTCTTAAGAATTCACCAGTTGATAACCACGGTAGCCCTAATTCATCAGCTACACGTCTTCCCTGAACACTTTTACCTGCCCCTGCTACCCCCATTATAATTATCACTTTGATATCCTCTTCTTTACTAATTTAGCAACCGTGGAACTATCAACACTTGGTCCAGCAGTAGCTTTAATCTTACCAATAATTCTACCCATATCTTTCATGGAGACCTCTGTAATACCAAGTTCCTTAATGGTCTCCTCTATCTTTTCGTCTATTTCCTCATCGGTCTTTTGTTTTGGTAAATATTGTTCTATGATTTTTTTCTCATCAAGCTCTTCTACTGCTTTCTTATTGTTCCCGCCTTTCAAAAACATATCTGATGCATCTTGGCGCTTTTTGGCTTCCGTTTGGAATACAGTCAATATTTCGTCATCAGAAAAACCTTCTTTTTTTTTGCCCTTAGCTACTTCGGCATACATAATAGAGCTTTTAAGCCCTTTTATAACCTCGACCACCTCTTTATCACCGGCCAACATTGCCGTTTTGAGATTACTATTTAATTCATCTTTTAGCATTAT
>CAYVHE010000048.1:0-4830 GCA_964451085.1 uncultured Candidatus Saccharibacteria bacterium
TATCCTTGGTTTCTTGGCCTTTCCTTGGGGCAAAGATCAACCTACGGAGATTTGGTTAGCTGCAAGAATAAGATTTTTAATTAAAGTTCGCAAAAGAATATGGGACCAAACAGGAATAAAAAATCTAGTAAATGTTACGGCGCCAAAAAGGATAGCTCACGTCTATACCGATGGATTAAGTAATAAGCAAGTTAAAAATAGAATGGGTGCCTTGGCAACTATGATTGACAGTAGAGGATGGGCTGTAAAAAGTTATTTACCAGAAGATCAACAAGAAGAAAGTGACAGACTGGCTTCTGGTACTGTTCGGGAAAGAACAGCTATGAAAGCAATTGTTAACTCCACCCCAGACATATTGGAGGACCAAGGAGTTATCTCAAAACAGTTTGACTCCATGATACAAAAATCCGAACAAGTTCATAAAGCCAAAGAGCAACAAATAATATCTAATGCTAGAAAAATAAGCACTAATACACCAGCTCAAACCAATAAAAATAATCCTGATTTTTGGTTTATGAATCAAGCCCAACAACCTTTAGATCCATCATTAACTACCTTTCAATCTAGTCCTGTAATTACTCCTGGGTCTAAAAGCGCTACAAATACTACAGCTACTAACACTACTGCCGTGGAAGAACAAAATTTTATTGACCAGGTTAATAAAAAACATACTATTGATGATCTTCAAACAAAATCTACAAACGAAAAAGTCATTACTCCCCTGGACGAATCTCCCAAAACGACCCCTGTAGAAAATAAATCAAGCAAAAGCACGATGACACCCCCTAAAGACCCTGATATACTAGAACTTGCCAAGAGTAATGACTTAAATATCGCAACCCTGGAGCGTCAAGGTAAAAAAGACCTGTCAGGCTCGGGTGAAGTCGTTGTTTCGCTACACTAAACTTAATTTATAATGTGTAGCAGGTGGGATTAATTTATGCAGCCAAATACTCAACAACCACAAAATACCCAAACCGCACCGCAGCAATCAATGCCTGGGGCTCAGTCTGGCGCACCGCAAATTCAAGCTAAAACAAACCCCAACAGCACTCAAAATACTCTGCAGATTGCTGAGATTCGTGATGGTATCGTAATCATGAGCGACGGCAGTTTTAGAGCAGTTATTGACTGTCAAAGCATAAACTTTGATCTAATGAGCTCAGATGAGCGTGAAGCAGTGGAATTTAGCTACCAAGGATTCCTTAATTCACTATACTTCCCTATACAAATATCGATTAGAAGCCAAAAAGTAGACTTGCAACCCTATATAAACAGACTGGATAAAATCCGTAGCGAGCACGATAACATGTTGCTAGCATTACTAATGGAGGACTACATTGCATTTATGAGTGATATATCTCAGCAAACCAATATTATGGATAAAAGGTTTCACGTTGTGATACCTTATTTTCCTACAGTTGATGGGCAAAAGGCCATTCAGGCAAGTAAGAGTTTTCTGGGAACCATTATGGGTAAAAAAGAGGTTAGAATTAATATCAATGAGCATGATTTAGAGTCAGCCAAAACAGAACTCAGAAATAGAGTACAGTCAGTAATGGCTGGGTTGCAGCAAGCCGGTGTCCAAAGCGAGCCACTAGATACTCAAGAGCTAATTGAACTTTACTATGATTCTTACAACCCAGATACTGCTACTAGACAAAAATTGCGTAATTTTAAGGGCATGGATGCTCCAATAGTTACTAAAGGTCAGGGTGTAGCACCACAGCCTAAACTAAACAGGGAGATAAATTAGTGGCTTTTGGCAAAAAGAAAAAACTAGATCCAGTTGCATCGGCTCAGTTACAACAGGCGAAAGAACAGGGAGAAATACAAGTAGCTTTCCAGAAAGGAATTAGCGCTCTTAGAGATTTCATAGCTCCTGCCTCACTAGAATTTATGAGTAACTATTTTAGGATTGGCACCAGACTGGCTAGAACTTACTACGTCTACGGATATCCTCGTCAAATATATACAGGTTGGTTGTCTAGCATGGTAAATCTAGACGAAGTTATAGATATATCTATATATGTATACCCTGTAGATAATAAAGTTGTGCTGGATAACTTAAGAAAAAAGGTAGGTCAACTAGAAGCCGGAATCCAGATAGACTCAGAAAGAGGTAAAGTAAGAGATCCAGGTAAGCAAGCAGCTGTGGTTGACGCAGAAGAGCTAAGGGACAAACTACAGGTTGGCGAAGAAAGATTCTTTAGGTTTGGTTTGTATTTTACTGTTTATGCAAGTTCTGAAGATGAACTAGAGTTTGTGTCTCATAAGGTGGAGAGTATGCTTGGACAACAGCTAGTTTATAGTAAACCGGCAAGTGCTCAGCAGGAACAAGGTCTGAATTCTATTATTCCTCAATTTACTGACCAGCTTCAGATACGCAGAAACATGAATACTGGCGCAATAAGTACTAGTTTTCCTTTTACGAGCGCTGATTTAAGCCAAGACAACGGAATTTTGTATGGCATAAACATGCATAACTCTGGGTTGGTTATTTTTGATAGATTTAGTTTAGAAAATGGTAATAGCGTGGTGTTTGCAAAATCTGGAGCTGGAAAAAGCTTTACAGTAAAATTAGAAGCCTTACGCAGCATGATGTTTGGGACTGAAGTATTTATTATTGACCCGGAAAATGAATATCAGCGCATGAGTGAAGCAGTTGGTGGAGCCTACGTTAGGCTTAGTCTTAATAGCACAACTAGGATTAACCCTTTTGACCTACCTCAAGTATCTGAAGCTGAAGATGCCGATAACGCCCTTAGAAGCAACCTAATTACGCTACATGGCCTATTACGCCTGATGATGGGTGGAGCACAAGCCCAAATGGCTGCACAAGGAGGTAATGGCATAGTCGCTCCTGCCCTTACGCCCGTAGAGGAGTCTGACTTAGATGCAGCTTTGATTGAAGTTTACGCAAAAGCCGGCATTACCAATGACCCATTAACCCATAAATCACCTGCGCCAACCATTGCTGATTTATACGACACTTTGTTGCATATGGGTGGAACAGGGCCACAATTAGCTCAAAGATTACGTAAATATACTACCGGAACTTTTGCTGGTATTTTTAGCCAACAAAGTAACATTAATATTGATAATCCACTAGTAGTTTTTAATATCCGGGATCTAGAAGACGAATTACGCCCCGTAGCTATGTATATTGTCTTGAACTACATTTGGAATAAGACTAAAAGCGACAAAAAGAAGAGAATCTTAATAGTAGACGAGGCGTGGCAACTAATGAAATATGAGGATAGTGCTAACTTCTTGTTCTCACTTGCTAAGAGAGCTCGAAAATATAATCTTGGCATAACAACTATAACTCAGGACGTTGAGGATTTCATGGGTTCAAAAATGGGAAGAGCTATTGTCGCTAATGCTAGTATGCAAATATTACTTAAACAGTCCCCGTCTGCTATAGATGTTCTAGCCGATACGTTTAAGCTAACTAGTGAAGAAAAAAAGCGGCTAAGCCAATTCCCTATAGGGCAAGGGCTATTTTTTGCAGGGTCCAACCACGTCCATATTCAAATTACAGCAAGCCCTACAGAAGCCAACCTAATAACCACCAACCCGGAACAAGAAAAAAAGATTGACCAGCAAAAAGCTCAGTCACAAGTAGATTTAGACCAAACAGGCTATAATAGTACTGTAGAGCTTCAAAACTAATACAGGGCGTACTGTGGCAAATAAACTAGACGACAGACCAGTAAAAAGTGAGGATCCCAGCAATAGTGGCGGTAATGCTGGTAGCTTGGGGAATAATAAGCTGCCTTTTGGTGGCAACAAGAGACGAAACACCTCCACAAAACCTACTACACCTAATATTGGGGGTCTTGAACGGAATACCAACCCACTAGGCGGCCTTAGCTCGGCTAAGCTAAGGGGAGAAAGCACACCCTCGTCTGCGGCCTCAAATGTAGCATCGAATCCTAAAGCAATTGCCTACAATGCAACACCTCAGGGTAGAACTATAAAACTACTTGGTAGGTTAAATAAAAAAAATACAGGAGCAGGTGGTGGAATAATAGGAGTGGTGCTAACTTTTATACTACTGATGACGGCAGGGTCCTCTTTTTATTTAGTCCATTTAAAAGAAGGCCTTATGGGTAAATCTAATCTCTTAAACTCCTCTATTAGTAGCCCTATGCAAAGAAGAAGGGTTAGGTCTTTAATAAAGGTAAGTAAAGGATTAGCCCAGAAGGGTGAAGCAGAAAAACTAGCAGCTAGACTAATTGACGAAGGATTCGAAGTAACTTTAGAGAAAGGTAAGATTACAAAAATAGCTAAAGAAGGAATAGAGCTTGCCGTTAATGGCACTAAAAAAGATCTAGATAAACAACTCGCAAAACTAGGAAAATCCGATGTAGGTAGAGGTGTTCTTAATTCTTTTGACAACGTACTGAGCGAAAGTACAAGTAGATGGACAGGTATTTATACAAAGAAAGGGGTTTATGAACGTCTTGGATTAGGAAAATTTACAGACTGGATTCGTAGATTTAGGGCTAGAGCAGGACCTAGTGAATCTAAAATTCCTGAAGATAATTTTGCAGCAGCAGCGCGTGGTGCTGATGAGGGAGATCGCTTAGCAAAATTGGAGGCAGGATCTGCAGATAATATATTCGCTTCGGAGGCCAGCGGTAGCGCAGATAATGTCGCGGATAATCTTGGTGGGGAAATAGCAGACAATGTAAACGGTGGTGCGGATAACCTTGCGAGTGATTCACGATACTTGCAAGGTAAAGCCGTAAACATTGGAGGAGAAGGTTTAGGATCTTCGACAATTAATGAGGCCGCTGGAGTGATTGAAAGTGCGGCCGATAA
>CAYVHE010000049.1:0-4811 GCA_964451085.1 uncultured Candidatus Saccharibacteria bacterium
CTGGCATAACCTCGTCCTTGATTATGTTCTGTGATAACTTTTACAAATTTATATTTTTTAGCCAACTTAACTGTGTTGTCTGTACTGTTGTTGTCTACGACAATAACCTCGTCCGGCGCCTCAGATTGCCTTGCTATCGCCTCAAGACATCCCGTGATGTGGCACTCTTCGTTATAAACAGGTATAATTAAACTAAACTTAAGCATAATGATTGATTGACTCCATTGAAGAATAGCAAACAAGTGCCAAAGAGCAAACATAAATTGCCAAAGAAATGGTCAAAGAAGTCTGTATCTAGAGTTAAAAAAATGAGAAATAAAACTCACGATTTTCTGTGGTTTAACAGATCTAAATTTGGCAAAATAGTGGTTGTATTTGCTGTTATATCTAGCCTAATGGTTTCTAGTATGTATGGAATTTCACAGTGGTATATTATTAGGCACCGCAATATCCCTTTAAACATTGGCGCTACGTTTATACCTAACTACGCCAAATATTTTGACCTGGACCCTCAAGAGACGATGGACGCCATGATAAATGATCTTGGAGTTAGACGTTTCAGATTGGTTAGCTATTGGGATGATATAGAAAAAACCCCAGGAAATTATGATTTTAACGAATTAGATTGGCAATTTCAGAAAGTTCAAGATGTAGGAGGGACAATATCCCTATCTATAGGGCTTAGACAGCCTCGTTGGCCGGAATGCCACGGACCGGAGTGGGCAATGGCCAAGCCAAAGGATGAATGGTCCAAAGATCTTAAAGTATTCATGGGGAAGGTGATAGACCGTTATAAAGACCGTTCTGTACTGGTAGAATACCAACTAGAGAATGAATATTTCCTTAGCGTATTTGGCGAATGCCCAGATTTTAGCAGAGATAGGCTTGTAGATGAGTTTAATTTTGTTAAACAAAAAGACCCAACTAGACCGTTAATAGTTAGCCGTAGCAACAACGCTACCCCTAGCTGGCCAATTGGGGAGCCGAGAGCAGACAAAGTAGCCGCATCTATTTATAAACGTGTTTGGGACAAGACTATTTTTAAACGTTATTTTGAGTATCCATACCCAGCCTGGTTCTACGGATTTTTAGCAGGTATAACAGAACTAACTACAGGTAGAGACTCTATGATACACGAGCTACAAACAGAGGCCTGGCTACCAGAAGAATACGATATGCGAGACGCGCCAATCAGCGAACTATACAAAACTTTTGGCCCCAAAAGAGTCAAAGACCGTATTGAATACGGCGTAGCCACAGGTATTAGAACTATTGATATATGGGGTGTGGAGTGGTGGTACCAGATGAAAACCCAGCGTAACGCACCAGAACTATGGAACACCGCCAAAGAAGTCCTAGCCAGCTACCGTAATTAAGCCACGAACAGTGAAACGATATATGCCTTCATATGTCTATATATATTTTTGACTTACTGCTAATCGTTAATTCAATCGCCCTGTTAATTTTTATAGCAGGTGATATTATTTTTAATGATTTGTTATCGTACGGATAGTTTAACCTATACGGAAAATGCTTTTTTATCGCTTGCGGTGCATTTCAGACTAAAGTGGAGGCTGTTTACGATCGTATTTTAAGCCTGAGACTATTTTTTGAATATTTAAGTAGCTAGTAGGTATTTGAACTCCTTGAGCAGTAATTTACTTTCATGTCTGTGAAATTCACATACCGCGATAGATGTAAACTGCCTAATCTCATAATTCTCACACAAAATGTGTATCTGTTCTTCGCAAGGGAAGGGATATACCCAAAAACTAGCCTGAAGTTTATAGAACCCTAGCATGCGTAGTTTAGCTAAAAAATACATTCTCTGCGTCTGCTTTGTTTTAGGAATATCAAACATAACTAAACGCCACTTCTTATCCCATGTTTTTGGGGTTGGGATAATTAGATTATCTAATTCTACTTTTACTAGTCGTCTCCTGCCTTTTTCTGTAATTCGGACTGCAACTTCTTCAGGGGTTGAAATGGTTTCTATCAATTTCTGTCGTTCCATATATCGGACTAATCTTTTGTACTCTTGCTCTTTAGAAGACGTTGATAAATATTTTACCAATTTTTTTGGAATCATCTCCGTAGTTTTTGGAGCCAGCAAACCAGTACTTATTATGCTCCCAGCAATGCTGATTTTTAAAAATTCATCTATGAACTTCTTAGTGTTGGATCTCATGTGAATTATTATAGCAGGTGATATTATTTTTAATATTATTAGTGATTAACAATAATAGGGTAGCAACACTGGGTTAACTCTTGCACTGGGTTAATAGCTACCATTTATGTATGGTGCTTTTAATGAGAGAGGAGGTTATTTTATTTTTTATATCTGTTAGAATAAGGGTGTGAAAAAGAAGAAGCAAGACACCAAGCGAATCTCTAACAAGCGCGCCTATTTTGATTATGTACTAGGTGATAGTTATCTAGTTGGCATAGTGCTAAACGGCAGGGAAACAAAATCGCTTAGGCTAGGGCATGGACAGCTCAAGGGCGCTTATGTCACCGTTAAAGATAATGAACTTTGGCTATTAAACGCTTCAATCACCGGTTCCAGAGGCATTCCAATTGAAGATACCGAAGTTACCCAAAACAGAAAATTACTAGCAAAACGCAAAGAAATTAATACTATTATTGAAGCAAAACATCGGGGCTTAACGATTTTACCAACAGAGATATTGACGGGTGGTAGGTATATAAAAGTACGTATTGCACTCGGCAAGGGTAAAAAACAGTACGATAAAAGACAAGCAATAAAGAAAAAAGACGACAAGCGCAACACCCAAAGAGAACTTAAAGGGTCATGGCACTAACCAATGGCCAGAAAAGAAGAAATTGGCGTTGTAGTAGACGATTTTGATAACGTATTAGCCTACAAAAAATTTGGAGATATGGAGCAATCGGAACGTCGCCGAGATACCAGCGTGATGTTATTTAACGATAAAGGAGAGTTGTTGATCGCTAAGAGGTCTAGCAATAAATCCGTTTTACCTAATTACTGGGGTCCAACTGCCTCTGGAAGCGTAGAATCGCATGAGAATTATCAAGAAAATATTTACAAAGAGCTGGCAGAAGAAGTTGGAATTACAGATATAGAATTAGAGTTTATTGGAAATTTTTACTTTGACTTTAAAGAGCACAAAAGGTTTTCTGGATTATTTAAAGGTAAGTTTAACGGAGATATTTCAAAACTTAAACTTCAAACCGAAGAAGTAGATGAAATCCGCTGGATTTCCATCTCCGAACTTTTAGAATGGATAAAATCAGGACAATACAAAGTTGTAGGTGGTATGACAAAATTACTAAACGCTGCCGTAGTAGAGACTCCTCCAGAAACTGTAGAGTTTGTGTATGTTGTTGATGAGTACGATAAAGTTTTATTTTATAAAGAAAGAAAAGCGGTGACTAAAAAAGATAGATACCGAATAGTGGTTGCATGGATTGAAGACAGAAAGGGCAATGTGCTAATTCAAAAAAGGAGTATGAATAAATCTCACGGGGCAGGCTTATGGGAAAATGCTGCAGGTGGCGGGGTGTCACATCTAGGAAGCTACGAACAAGCTGCCTACAAAGAGTTGGAGGAAGAAATTGGTATATCTAATGTTAAGCTAGACTTTGTAAAAAAAACTATAGTAAAAACACCGCGTGGTCAAAGATACTGTGGCTGGTATAAGGGCATCTACTCTGGGCCCATCAGCGCCCTAAAGTTACAAAAAGATGAAGTAATGAGCGTAAAGTGGACAAATAAAAAAGAGTTAATCAAACACAGGGAAGAAAACCCAGAAAACTATATGCCATCTAGCATTTTTTGGAAAGAGTTGTTCAACTAAAAATCTTGTAATAACTTTAAGAAACTCTGGTGCCAACAGATTCACCATTTATTATTCTCATTAAGGCGTCTGGCTCATCTAGATTGTAAACAATCACATTCATTTTGTGCTCGGCTGCTAAACCTAACGCAGATTTATCCATAACTTTTACATTGGGGTCTTCTAAGGCATGCTGGAAGGAAATCGTATCAAATTTAACTGCATCCGGGTTAGTAGCCGGATCTTTATCGTAAACACCATCTACTTTTGTTGCTTTTAAAACCACCTCGCTATCTAGCTCTAAACCTAGGCTTACAGCAGCCGTATCGTGAGTGGAGTATGGTCTTCCGATGCCTCCGGCAATAATCAGTACTCGTCCTTTTTGTAGATGCTTTTCTGCCAATCTATAAGAGTAATTCTCAGCTATTTGATGCGCAAAAACAGAGCTTAGGCATCTAGTTGGAACACCGTTAGACTCAAAAATATCGGTCATAGCTATGGCATTGATAAGACCGCTTAGCATGCCCATTTGGTCGGCCGTAACTCTTTTAATTCCGTTCCCGGCTACTTCTGCACCACGTACCATATTGCCGCCACCAGCGATAATAATTACCTGACAACCAGTTTCTACCACTTTTTTCACGTCTAGGGCGATTTTTTTAACTACTTCTGGATCAATACCGGAAACGTGTTTACCAGATAGTTGCTCCCCGGATATTTTTAAGACAATTCGCTTATACATCAGTTCCCATTCTAGCAAAAGATAGTCTTGTAGGAAAACCTAATTGGTCTCTTACCTTATGCTCTTCGGTAAATGCTAAAGAAATCCTTCGTGCGGCAGCAAGACCAAGATAATTAGCGATATCATCTACCACTTCTGGGGCTATTCCTTGTTCTGTAAGTTCCTTTGCTTCTTCTGGGTTAGGACTCCTGCTCGTTACAACACTTTGACCAGATTCTTCCACTGACATTTTTAAGTAACTAAACGTAAAA
>CAYVHE010000050.1:0-4810 GCA_964451085.1 uncultured Candidatus Saccharibacteria bacterium
ACCCTTTCTTAAAACAGACTCGTTCTATGGTGACCTCCTTGTGCTCATCAACAAGCAAAGGAATGTCTACACCGCCAGTGCTCATAGATTCGATATTTGTGTAGCCAAACGTAAGATTTTGGTTAGGTCCATCTAAGTATAGTTCTCCTAAAACTGCAATAAATCCGACTCCCCCAAACACATATCCACCTCTGCTTTCACCAACTTTCTGCGCGGATTGGTCTAATTTTTCCAGCTGGGCACCTAGTACAAGCTTATCGGGGATTAATACTTCAAGTGCTTCTCTGTATAGCATATAAACAATAATATAGCATAAAAGTATATTTTAGTTGATACTTATTTTATATATCAACCTGTTATACTATTTTCTGATGGATAAATTTTCTAAAGATTTTTTTATAAGTAACCGTAACCGATTGTCTAAAAGCCTGCCAGATAGTTTAATTGTTCTTGTAGCACATAGCGCATTGCAGTATTCGGCTGATACAGCCTACAAATTTAGACAAGAGAGTAACTTTTGGTATTTAAGTGGTATTGATAGTCCGGATGTTGTTCTAATAATTAATACTGCAAAAAGTAAAACTACACTATTGCTGCCAGAGCAAAATGAGTATCAAAAGTTATGGGATGGAGAATTTAACCAATCAGAGCTGATGCGATTAAGTGGAATTAGCGATATTGGTAAAGTTTCTGATTTGCAAAGTGTCCTTAAAAATGCCAAGAAAAACGGTCTTAAAATGTGTTACACAAAGCCCCATCCAGAGCGCATTGAACCGTACGGTTTTTACTCAAACCCATCCGTCAAAAAACTAGCAGATGATATTTATAAAATAGACAGTAATCCTAAAAATGTCAGGTTAGACATAGCACGTCTTAGACAAGTTAAGCAAAAATGCGAAATCGATGCTATCCAAGGTGCAATAGATGTTACCGGATCAGCTTTGGCAAAAACTAAAGCAAATCTTAAAAACATTAATTCTGAAACTGAAATAGAAAGATATTTATCAGAATATTTTTATTCTGAAGGTGGGGACGGACACGGATTTGACCCGATTGTCGCTAGTGCTGGAAATGCTGCTATTATTCATTACAATAAAAATAACAGCAATTTATCTAAAAACAACATGGTACTACTTGATGTCGGAGCAAAACTAGGTCATTACTCTGCAGATATTAGCAGGGTATGGGGGGTTGGTATAGCCACAAAGCGGCAAAGAGATATATATGAAGCTGTGAAAGATATTCAACAACAGGCCTTTGAGCTATTGAAGCCAGGAGTTTTACTTAAAGATTGTCAAAACAAAGTAGAGACTTTAACTAAAGAAGTTATGACCAAGTTGGGCTGTTCTAACGCAAATGATAAATATCCACACGGAGTTTCACACTTTCTAGGCGTAGACGTTCATGATGCAGGGGATTATTCAGTACGATTGGCAAAAAATATGGTTTTGACCGTTGAGCCAGGCATATATCTACCCGACGAAGGTATTGGAGTTAGGCTTGAAGATGTTGTTGTTATTACTGATACCGGTATAAAAATTTTGTCTGATAAAATTCCTAAAAATTTATAAATTATCCTCACAATAATCTGTTAGAAAATGGTATAATTAAGTAAATGAACACTCGTAAATCACGTTTTTTAGCCCGATGGGTAGTATCAGTTATTGGCCTTTGGGCTGCGTCAGCTATATTGGGCAATGAGAGTATTTCATATCAAGGTCGGATTAGTGCTATATTGGTATCCGGATTTTTTGTAGCATCAGTAAATACTATAATCAGGCCGATTGTTGTTTTCCTAACACTTCCGGCTGTCTTATTATCTTTGGGAATTTTTATGGTAGTTATCAACGCATTGATGATTTTATTGGCTGCTTGGTTGTATGCTCCACTGGAAGTTTCAGGTTTTGGTATAGCTGTAATTACCGGATTAGTGATAGGTTTGGTAAACTGGTTAGTAAGTGCAATATTAGAAGGAGAGAATAAACAATGAACGTATGGAATATAATAACTTTAGTTTCGTCGATTATATCAACAATACTTATCTTAATTCAGGTAAGAGGTGCTGGGCTAGGTGCAGGACTTGGTGGAAGCGGAAGTAGTGAAATGAACACAGTAAGACGCGGATCAGATAAGACGATTTTTCAGATGACAATTATTTCATCGATTGCCTTTGCCTTGTCTATACTTCTAGACATAATTTTGGCTTAAATAGATATAAAACTATAAGGATTTGTGTGCGAGAATTATGCAAATTATAGATAGAAGAACCAAGTTAAAAGCTCGAAGAGCTCTTCGTAAGCAAAAACGGCAGGTAGAAGAAGTTGCTTCTCAAGCAGATGATGAAGTAGAGAAGTACGTTTTTAGAAGGTTTAGCCATTTATTGGTGGTCCGACGTTTTGTAGGACTGTGGGTTATATTTTTATTCATGTTAGGAGTAGGGACTTTATGGCAGGTACGAGGTATGGATACCTTTTATCTAACGACTGCTCCTGCTCCAGGTGGAGTCTACAGGGAAGGGATTATCGGTACATTTACTAATGCAAATCCTCTTTTCGCAACAGGTGCTGTCGATTCTTCTGTGTCTAAGCTAGTATTCTCTGGCCTATTCAAGATGGGTCCTGACGCTAAATTAGACAATGATTTAGCTTCAAAACTTACTATAAATGAAACTGGTAGTACCTACACGGTAGAGCTTCGCAAAGATGTTCTTTGGCAAGATGGAGAAAAATTTGACGCAGATGACGTTATGTTTACCTATGGGCTGATACAAAATCCAGACGTTAGGTCGGTGTTATTTGAAAGTTGGAAAGGTGTTAAAATTACGAAACTAGATCAATACGCAGTTAAATTTGAACTCCCAAACTCTCTAAGCTCATTTAAGTACACTTTAACTAATGGAATTGTGCCTAAACACATATTAGAGTCAGCGAAGCCGATAAGTCTGCGCAGTAATAAGTTTAATACAGTTAAACCTATAGGTACTGGGGCTTTCGAGTTAAGAACACTAGAGGCCGATGGAGGAACTTCTTTGAGCGTTAGACAAGAAAGTATTGCGTTGTCTAGTTTTGATGATTATTTTGGACCAAAACCAGGGTTTGATAGCATGGTACTTAAGTCATATCCTGATGAGCAATCAATGATAAAAGATTTTGATAGTAGTGTTATTCAGTCTATGGTTGGACTTAGCTCGGTCTCTGATGATATATCGAGTAGGTCTGACGTTAATATAATAAGCGTACCGTTTACAAGTTCAGTAATGGCGTTTTTTAACACTACTAATACAAATATTTCCGATAAAAAAGTTCGCCAAGCCTTATTGTTATCACTGGACGCAGAGGCAATACGAAATGGTCTAGGGTTTAGAGTAATAACTTCGGACAGTCCTTTTTTGCGTAGTCAATTTGCGTATGATTCTAAAATAGTAGAACAGAGTAAGGATGTCACAAAATCGAAAGCACTATTTGATGAGGCTGGATGGTTATTGAATAAAGACGGCATGCGTGAAAAAGATGGTAAAGTTTTGACATTGAGGTTGGTGTCTCAGAGCTTGTCTGAATATGCCACAGTGTCACAAAAGATTCAAACTGACTGGGCAGCAGTAGGAGTTAAGATTATCGTAGTTTTGCAGCCAGAGGAATCAATTCAGTCAAGTACTATAGCTAATCATGACTATGACGTGTTGCTGTACGGTATCTCGATTGGTGATGACCCGGATGTGTTTGCCTACTGGCATAGCTCCCAGGCAGACCCCAATTCAGCGTCTAGGTTAAATTTATCTGAGTACAAAAGTGATGTTGCTGATGAAGCGTTGGAAGCAGGACGAACACGCGTGGACGAAAAATTACGTAAAGTTAAATACGAGCCTTTTTTAAAGGCCTGGCGTGATGATGTACCTGCTATAGCTCTATACCAACCTAGGTTCTTAATGGTTGTCCAAGGCACTTTCGATGGCTTCAAGAGTAGCCAAATGAATAGCGCAATAAACAGATATTCTTCTATAGATATGTGGAGAATAAGAAATATGCAAGTCGTAAAGTAGTAATTCTTGTCAAAAGAACAGTCCCTGCAGTAAACTTTGGTATAGAACTTGCGCCGCAGTGGTGAAATGGTAGACACGCTAGTTTCAGAGAATAGTGAGCATTAGCTCGTGGAGGTGAGAAGAACCACCGGTTCTTAGGAAACGAACTTTCTCTTGTGAACTTGTTTGCAAAGATGAAATTCGGAGGTCACTGGAAGGAGCCAACTCCTCTCTGCAGCACCAAATTAGTCAATTTAAGATACACATTACGTGTTAAGATAAAATCATGAAACAGGAAAGACCAAAAGTTGGCTTTGGTGTAATGCTTACGAAAGGCGCAAAGTCTTATTAGGCAAACGTAGAAATGCTCACGGTAACGGTTCATGGTGCTTTCCTGGTGGTCATTTAGAGTTTAATGAGTCTTGGGAAGAGTGCGCTACTCGCGAGACCTTTGAAGAGACAGGAATTAATATAAGAAATCTTAAATATGTTTCGGTCACCAATGATATTTTTCGTAAAGAAAATAAACATTACGTAACAATTATGATGAGAGCAGATTATGCTTCCGGGAAACTACGCTTGTTAGAGCCTGATAAATGCGAGGGATGGGGTTGGTTTAGCCTAGACAACCTGCCTGAACCGTTGTTTGAGCCGACAAGCAAGTATTTACGCGAGATACAGACTTTATAATTTCAGTAGGCACCTTTTAAGCGGTGAGAAGTATAATTAGTATGGTTTTTTGGATTATAGGCAAAAACGTGGAGCTTTTGGTATCTCAGTCCGGCTATAAAG
>CAYVHE010000051.1:0-4756 GCA_964451085.1 uncultured Candidatus Saccharibacteria bacterium
GTTTAACAGAGGAAAACCTAGCTAAAAAGCTCCACGATATTGCCTATAGCCCGGTTTTTTAAAAAAAGTACTTGCAAACGCAATTGAGTGGTGTACTATATGAATATGAATTCATATAGTTGTTGTGGTATTGCTAGTGAAAAACCACAACAAATACAATCGCTATCATCTCTATTAAAGATTATAGCTGAAGAAAGTCGTTTAAGACTACTTTGTATCTTGAACGACGGTGGGGAGCACTGTGTTTGCGAATTAGCTGATCACACCCCGGATCTTTCACAGAGCTTGATTTCGCATCACCTAAAAGATTTGAAGAAATCGGATATAGTGAGCTGCGAAAAAAGAGGGCTGAAAGTCTTTTATCGGCTAACACCAAAAGGTGAAAGAATAGTTAAGTTAATAATGAGTTTAACGAATAAGGAGAATGGTATGTGCAATAACGAAGACAAGAAATGTTGTAGTATTAATAAATCAAAAAACGAAGACCAACAAGCTAAGAGTTCAGAAGAATGTTGTAATCATACAAAAAAAGACGATGACAATGCTCAAACATCTTGTGGTAGTAAAAACTGTAAAAAACAGTAGTACCCAAGTCTAGACCTTAGTATACAACAAATTAAATAAATCTATAGGAGAATACGATGAGTAATACTTCAATTGAGGTAGTTGGGACAGGTTGTGCAACTTGTCAGCAGCTATACGACATAGTAAAAAAAGCTAACTCAGAAATTGATTCTGGCAGTAAAGTAGAGTACATAAGCAATCAAGAAGGCATGAAACGCTTGCTTGAGCTTGGCTTAATGCAGTCGCCCGCATTAGTGGTTAACGATAAAGTTGCATTGGTTGGCTATAGCCCAAGTATTCAAAAAATTAAGTCGCTAATTATAGAAAATTCATAAATAGTACGATGAGTGTATTTGAACCGCTACAATCTATTGCAGACTGGGTGACTACTAGCCTATTAAAATTACAGCCTGGTAGTCACTTAGCAGATAGTTTTAATTTCTTTATATATGATAGTCTGAAGATTATCCTACTATTGCTGGTCATTAACTATATAATGGCGGTAACAAGACACTACCTCCCGTTAGAAAAAATTAGAGATTTTTTGAATAGCCGTAAATGGTATGGATTTGATTATATTTTGGCTGCTAGTTTTGGGGCTATAACACCTTTCTGCTCTTGCTCTTCTATACCATTATTCGTAGGCTTCCTAGGTGCTGGAATACCTATTGGAATAACTTTTACGTTTCTTATAACATCTCCGTTAATAAACGAAGCCGCAATAGTTTTATTTATTGGCCTTTTCGGGCTGCAGGTTACTCTTTTCTACTTGATATCTGCAATAATTGTTGGAATTATTGGTGGGATATTATTGAGCCGTGTTGATACTGAAAGACATATAAGTGCTGATATTCTTGAAATGAGCCATAGTCTAAAAATAGTTAAGGGGCAAATTGTTAAAGATAAATTTAAGTATTCTATGTTACGCGATTGGTGGAATGAGGGAATTGTTCTTACCAAAAAACTAACACCGTATATTATAGCGGGAATTAGCCTTGGTGCAGCCATACATGGATTTGTGCCACAGAACTTTTTTGAGAATACTCTAAATGGCGGAGCCTGGTGGACGGTTCCGATTGCTTCTATTGCTGCCGTGCCTTTGTATTCAAATGCTGTTGGAGTAATACCAATAATGCAAGCTTTAGTTATAAAAGGAGTACCAATAGGTACAGCGTTGGCTTTTATGATGGCTACGGTAGGTTTATCCCTACCTGAAGCTTTAATATTAAAAAAGATAATGAGTATTAGGCTGTTGTCGCTATACTTTGGGATTGTTACTACTGGGATTATTATAATTGGTCTTGGCTTAAATGTATTTTTTAGATAGCCCAGGAAGTTTCATTAGTTTTTTACTATTACTCGATTTCTCACTTACATGACATTGTTCTTATGCTATGATTATAGTATTCAACGAAAGGCATAAATAGAGTGAACAAAGTTGCCCATTATTTACAACAACATATCGCAGGTGAAGTATTAACGAGCCCAGAGGTATTAAGGTATTTTTCAACGGATGAAAGTATTTTAGAAATCAAGCCGCTATTGGTGGTGCACCCAAGGTCGGAGAATGATATAAGAAAAGTAGCTCGGTTTAGCTGGCAGCTTTCTGAAAGAGGCAGGGTGGTGCCGATTACAATAAGAGGTAAGGGGACAGACCGTACTGGTGCTAGTTTAGGGAGTGGCATTATCATAACAACTCCTGCGCATATGAATAAAATTATTGAGTTGGATCCAAAATCTGGTGTTGCTAGCGTTGAACCCGGAATTATTATAGGTAAGCTGCAACAGACATTGTTTACCCATGGGCGCCTCTTGCCATCGCTTAATAGTGCAATGAACTACACTTCTGCCGGAGGAGCTGTTGCCAATAATGATTCTGGACCAAATTCATATAAATACGGTCCGATTAGGGAATTTGTTAGAGGTTTAAGAGTCATATTAGCTAACGGAGAGCTCGTTCTCACAGAAAGATTAAGTAAGAGAGAGTTAAATAGGAAGCTTGGTTTAGCGTCGTTTGAAGGAGAAATTTATCGTTCTCTGGATAAACTAATTGAAGAATCTAAGAACACCATAGAAGCATTTGCTAAGCTTAACGAAAGATCTAATGTTGGATATTCTATCCAAGATGTAAAACTTAAAGATGGTTCATTTGATCTAACGCCTTTGTTGGTGGGCAGTCAAGGCACGCTAGGACTTATTAGTGAAGTGACTTTTGACACTGAGCCAAATAGTGCACAGTATACAAACATCGTTGGACAGTTTGCAGAAAGAAGGCAAGCCTGGGAGGCAGTTCAAGAGCTTAATAAGCTTAAAGATGGTCCAATGAGCATTGATTTTCTTGATCGCAGCCTGATGCACTTTATTCAGTCTACAAATCCTAATCTTGTACGCAATACTTTAGAAAATACTCTTCCTGATACAACTTTGTTCATAGAAATAGAAAAGTCTACTGCGCGACACGCTAAGAAGATAGAAAAGAAGATAATTAAAATTCTAGAAAAATATAACGGTGATGCACAGAGAGTACCATCTAGCGATAAACATAGCTGGATGGCTTTAAAAGATAGCCCATCTCTACTTCTAAGTCACGTTGAGGCTGGTCAAAGATCAATACCTCTAGTTGATGACGCCCAAGTTCCGGTAGAAAAGTGCTCTGCTTTTCTTGATGAAGTCGATAAGATATTCGCGAGATATGATCAAAAGGTATACGGAGTATGGGGAAATGCTGGAAATGGCTATATACATGCATCTCCAATGTTTGACGTCTCTAAAGTTGGTGATAGACAAAAGATGTTTAAATTACTGGATGAGTATTATTTACTCGTTGCGCAAAGTGGCGGTACAGTTGCCGGGGCGTATGCAGAAGGTAGACTAAGGGGTTCTCAGATTCAGAAAAATTTAACTCCAGAAATGATGGACATGATGTTGAAAATAAAAGCTATATTTGATCCCCACGGTTCTTTAAATCCTGGCGTAAAAGTAGGCGTAGACAGTGAAGAGTTAAAGCCTATGATAAGAGGTAATTACAGTCTAGAACACCAGTATTCACACCTCCCACGTAGCTAATTTAGTATCAGATTTTATAAAATTTTGTAGCCATTTTATAGATACATTTTTCTATTACAAATTGGAACTCCGAGTTAACACGGAGTTCGGTACGCTATGTTTTTTACAAGAGACAGTAACTGTTTTGGCTTATCACTTACCTGTACCGATAAGTATATGCTGATTTAGACTAGATAATTTTAATGTTTTATTGAATCGTAGTTGGTTCTAAAAGGGTAACGCGGGTTACTACTGGTCCGATTGAAGACTCAAATGGGTTTGGTACTAAACCTCCCAATTCGTCGGGGTCTATAATGCTTTCAGGCGATGGAGGACGTACAGTTAGGTGCAGAACGGCTCTTCCGTCTGTTGTTACCATATAATCTACGAATTCTGGCGTATAACCATCGGGCCTATCTGCGGAATCTTCAAATTGATCGTACAGTTCTGCTGCTGCACTTTCTAGTTCTTCGTCACTATAAAAATCTAACATTTTCGTCTCTCCTTTGTATTTAGTTTCATTGTTTACTTGTATAGAATAACCCCATTAAACATAAAAATGCAAGAAAAAAGCAGATCATAACAAAAAGTAAATGATTACAGTTTCGAAATTTGCTTTAAATATGTAATATATTGTATAATAGTTTTATAGTTGTATGCAGTACATAGATGTCACTTAAGGATAATTGGAATAGTAGGATGTTGGAAATAGTAGAGTCTCAAATTAGCGGTAAATATAGTAAAGAAGAATCGCGTTTGTTTGAATTCAGGGGGCTGTTAGTACAGTCAGGGGTGAGTGTACTTTTTCCTGCGGGTGGAGCAGTCATTGAAGACGATCAAGAGTTTGCAATAACACATGAATCTGAACTCGATCAATCATTTCATAAAACTGAATTAGATTTTTTACATACCGTTAGGAATTCTCCGTTTCATATTGTCTATAACGTATTTAAAGAAAATGAGGGGTATGTAGGTGAGAGTGCAAGCATTGAGATAGCGTATGCACTTACACATAATAAACCTATAGTATTCGTGAGGGATCCTGTGTTTGCAAAATCGGTTCCGCCCGAAATTAAGGACTTAATTTTCGCTCACATTGACAGGGTTTACGTCCAAGACTTAGATGTGCAAACGCCTTCAGATATTT
>CAYVHE010000052.1:0-4741 GCA_964451085.1 uncultured Candidatus Saccharibacteria bacterium
TTTCATCGGAGTGACTGGCGTTCAGACGTGTGCTTTCCGATCTACTAAGTTATCTTATGGCGTTAGTAAAGATAATCGTGCCCGCAAGAGTATCCATTACATTATCTAACTCACTGGGATTAGCACCTTCTAATACGGAATACGACATCCATAATTGTGCATCTGAGGTTTTAGCATTGTACTGACATTGTTTTATTATGGTAGGTCCATTTGCTATCGGTTGTGAGTTTTCCTTAACACAGATTTTCTCTCCATTCATCCCATCAATAGATACCTTGTTAGCAGTGCCAACAAGTTTTGCCGGTGCTGATATACTTCTAGCTTTTGAGTTACCTTGACCGTCAAACTCTTCAATGCTGAATATAATGACATCTCCAAAACCAAAGCATTCTGTTTCCTTTGCTGTAGCACTAGGGTCGTTGAATTCTATATTCGTGTCATTGCTTTCACTTCTTGCGTAAACCCAATGCGCATTAGTGCATTTTGTGAACGACGTAAAAGTTGAGGGGTGCTTAAAGGAAAATCCTCCATTATCTAAATCAACATCTACATTCGTCCATTCCGACGTGTTAAAGACAGTGGGGCTGTCTATCCCTTCTTTCTGTGGAATATTTGCAGTATTATTGCTTGCAATACTTGGCTCTAATGAACTGCTAGACCCTGTAGACGCCTTACTGCTATTTGAGATATCATTATTCTTTACAGAAACATACCACCCACCAGCGCCAACAACAGCTATCACCAATACTATTAGTAGCCCTTCTACTAGGCTAAATCCTTTTTGCTTTCGCATGATATTAACACTTCCTATTATTTAATTTATTTATATAATACTACCAATAAGGTAACGAGGCAAGGGAAATTGTTTTTTGAGCCACGCGGTGCGTGGTAAATTCTTTCAAAATCAGCCCTTAGTGCCCGCAGGGCGCTTACCGAGGCGCGAAGCGCCGATACAAACAACTTCTTTGGGGATATAGAAAACTGTTCGATATTCTACATCGAACGGCTAATTCTTCATCTTGGCTCCCCCTACATGATTCAATCAGCAACCTATCGCTAGACTACCAAGTTGATGCAGATTACCTCACAAATCTAGCTCGTAGACTTGGGCTGCAACGTCCTTTGCAGCTTGGGGCTATTGGCTAGCACGTCTTTACTCAATAATTATGGATGAAAATAGTTTCTTAATTTCTTCCAGGTTTTCTAGTGAACCGTTGAAGTCTGTATTTGTTCCGATAGGCGTAATGTTTGCATTGAGGTTGTAAGTATTATCTATCTCGGTTACACAATGCCCATTGTCGCAAGCCGATATGCCCATCTGTTGGTATCTTGTGTCGCCAGGTTTGTCATCCACTGAACTGGTAATGTAATATGTCTCACCGTTAAACCCAGTGAAGGTATCAAATATATCTTGTTCGTACAGGCTAGTCTCAAAAGTGCTAATCTGTAAAGATAGTTGAATATCTCTCGTTTCATTCGATATATTTATTTGATACTCATTTGAGCCCTCACCTGGATAGTCATATATCCCCATATACTCCCATCCTTCTAGTTCATCTATCGTGAGAGACGTCTCGTATGCTGTGAAGGACTTCCTTTTTGTGGCTTCTTCATCTGATTGTGTAGTCTCTGTTTGCTCAGTTTGTGTAGAGTCATCATCATTCGTAGCTGTAGTAGAAGTGTCTTCACTGTTTTCTTGCTGTGTAGTATTTGTATCTTCGCCTGTGTCTTGATTAGAATCATAAACACGCCACCCAACAAAACCTATCAAAGTAATAACAACTATAACTATCAGTATTTCTACTGCACTAAACCCTTTTTGATTTAACCTCATAATAAACATACCCTTTCGTTAGCTTTAGCATTATTGTACAACAAATCAGAGTCCTTTGAATAGTTGTTCCAAACTCATGTCTAATGAGTCTGCAATTTTATACAGTGTTGAAAGAGTCGGCTTACGACGTCCTTGCTCTATAAAACCCATGTGCGAGCGGTCTATACTGCTTGCACCAGATAACTTCTCTTGTGACATGCCACGCTTTTTACGCTCACTCACTATTCGTTTGCCAATTTCTTTGTATACGTTGTCTATTGATTTAGCCATATACACTAAGTCTAATACTTACAAAAGTAAGCAACCACTTACATTTGTCATCATCATGCTATACAAGTTAGTCTGAATTAGTTTCTGATTTTTGTTGCTCTTCTAATGCTTTGTACTTTCTTAATCGTCGGTCAAACCGCCCACTCGGTAGTTTGGCATATTTTAGTATTAAACTCTGGGCTGTTCTTTCAACCATATTCTTATTTTCAGCTTCTGTTACAGGCTTAGAAGATATAATCATTTTGTCGGCACGTCTTAAAACCCTGTTGTTTATTTCTCTTAGAAAGTTGTAGTCAATTTCTTTATAGCCTGTAATCCCTCTAGTGTTCCCAAATAGTGCAATAGTTGGGGTTAAGACAACTACGCACTCGGCAGTTTTACTCCAATGGTTTACTCCGTAAGGACTGTTTTCTCCTGTCATATCAACAATTGTTACAGGTTGGTCGGAAGTAATAAACTCCCCATGCACAAAGCTGGCTGGCGATAGAAAACAAAAATCTAACGCATCCCATTTGTCTACTTCTAATGCAACGGCTATATTCTGGGCGAAGAAATGTTCTTTTGCTTCTTCCATTTCTTTTGTCCACTTCTCGGCTGCATCAGGAGCGTTGTTTACCAACGAAACTGCACGACCTGTCTCATTGAGTCGATCAAGGAAGCCGTTGAGGTGCATTACTCCGATACAATATGACAAATACCGTGCTAAGTGGCGTATGCAACAGAAGCACCACCAGAAGAAGTTGGATAGGCTATCTGAAACCGATGAACAGTACTATGTAACGGTTTCTTATCTGTTGGACATTGCAGCTCGTGGAAAAGAACTGTTTGAAGCTGCAAATCCAAATGAAAAGCGAGAGTTGATTGGTTTGCTAGGTCAGAACCTTTTGCTTGATGGCAAAAAGGTACAAATAACCCTTTACAAACCTTTCGACACTCTCGCTTCATGTGTTGATGGTTCAACTTGGCTCCGGAGGCCGGGCTCGAACCGGCAACAATTCGATTAACAGTCGAATGCTCTACCATTGAGCTACTCCGGAATACACTTTGTGTTATGAGACACCCGTTCCGGGTTTCTCATCGCGCGGGACACCGGAGTAAATCCGTTGTTCCGGCTGCTCTTCCCGAGCTACATGCCCGTGTTAATTGAAACTTGCGTTTGCAGCTAAGGAAAAGAGCAGCCAGCAGAGGCGATTTATTCGACTCTCCTGCGCGATGAGAAAAACCTAGGTTTTTCTCATGAGCGAAGCGATGTTTCAGGGGTAGATTATACGGTTTTACATTCAAAACGTCAATTGTTTATCTATTTTACTATGCGGATGTACGGTTTTCTGATTAAGAAAATGAATTTTTTAGTTTTTCGATTAAGTTTAATTAAATGGGTATGATGATGTGTAACTGTTTTACGATTGGATTTATACCCTCTAGCCGATATGTCGTAACCAGCTTTCTCGTATTCGCTTAATAATTTTACATATTCAAGAGCTGCTTCGTTATCAAAGCTAGAGAGTGAGTTAGTGTGGGTTTTGGGAATTAGCAATAAATGGTCTTCTACCCCTTGACTATCCCAAAGTGTATAGGGATATATGTTTTTTACAATCATGAACGACTTTGTCTGACTTACAAATTGATCTTCATCTGGATGTATAGCACAGAATGAACATTCTGTTTTGAATGACTTTGTCTTTCGATGGAGTGCGTATTTTTGTTCTTCTTTTCTTGAGCGGGTCGCCATTGAGCCATTTTACAATCTTGTTAACTAGTATTCAAGACCAAGTAACTCTTATTTAACTCCGAGTTAACTCGGAGTTAAATAAGAGTTACATACATCTGTTGGGGTGGCTGGGTAGCAGAGCAGTGTAGCTTCATCCTGCTAGCGGGTATACTAAAAAAACAGATTTAACCTTAGGGTGGTAGCAGAATATTCACTAATCTTTTCTTGGAATAGTATTGTTAAACGGTATAATGAGCTAATGGGTATTTTTGAAGTTTTAATACTAGGGCTAGTACAGGGTTTGACAGAATTCTTGCCAGTTTCTAGCTCTGGACATCTGCTTTTAATTCATGAAATATTCGGCAATACTGACAGTACGTTGGCTTTTGATATTGCACTGCATGGAGGTACTTTAATCGCGCTATTAATCTATTTTCGTAAGGAGTTAATAGAGCTAGCACTGAATTTGTTTGCCAAAACAGCTAAAGGCAGACTAGTAAGGCTGTTAATTTGGGCTACTTTGCCGGCGGGAGTTTTAGGGCTGTTTTTATCAGATACTATCGATAACAGCCTGCGAATCCCACTGGTCGTTGCTTCAACTTTGGCAGGAGTCGGTGTTTTGATGTTAGTCGTAGAAAAAGTAGCCAGGCGTACTGAAGAAAAGCAAGTAACCACTAGACAGGGTATGATAGTTGGTTTCGCACAAGCATTTGCGCTAATACCCGGTGTATCACGCTCTGGCATTACTATAGTTGCAGGATTATTTACAGGTCTATCACGGACTGAGGCCGCTAGGTTCTCATTCTTGTTAGCTATACCGATTATAGGGGGGTCGGCTTTGGGAACTTTACTCAAGGGTACCGGTGGCGAAACAATTATATTGTGGCAAGTTTTGCTTGGGGCTAGCGTAGCTTTCGTTAGCGGGT
>CAYVHE010000053.1:0-4521 GCA_964451085.1 uncultured Candidatus Saccharibacteria bacterium
GACTTATCCAGACGCAACATAAACATCAGATAGGCCTGCTGTGCGTAAAAAAATCTATATCAGTGTGTTAGACAACGACGTTATTGTATCCAAACGCAAAGGAATAAAGAACCTAAGACTAACCATTAAAAGCAATGGCGAGATTAGAGTTTCAGCGCCATATGGCCTTAGACAATCAAGAATAGACCAATTTATCAAAGAAAAGACACCCTGGATTCAAGAACATCACAAAGTTAGTTCGCTTATTAGAAACGGTAGCAGAATAGGTAAGCATCACACAGTAGTAGTCCACTATGATACTCCAGATAAACCATCCTCACGAATAACGAAACAGTTGATTAACATATCGCTTCCAATTGAAATATCTGAAGACAGCAAAGTTGCACAAAAAACTATTATTGCTGCTGCACAGAGGGCTTTACTTCAAGAAGCTAAAAATTTAATACCACAAAGAGTGGAGTTCCTAGCTACTAAAGCGGGAATACCTTTCAAAAGCATTAAAATTAAGCGTTTAACTAGTAGGTGGGGTTCCTGTGACAACAATAGTAACCTAGTCTTTAATAGCTACCTGATGCAACTAGACTGGGACCTGATTGACTACGTAGTAGTCCACGAGCTTGCTCACACCAAGTTCCATAATCACCAATCTAAATTCTGGCTTCTTGTAGAGGCATTAATGCCTACTTATAAAGCTCGCAGAAAATTATTAAAAGAAAAACCTACTCATGTAATTCCAACTCTACTTTGACATATATATTACTTACGAGGCATAATAACACTAATGGTTAACAAAAAAGTTCCAAAGCTTGATCTAGAGCATGAAAGATTAAAAAGTCTAATTAACAGCATGTCGGACGGTGTTATTGCTGTTGATGAAAAAGGTAAAATAGTTCTCTACAACGGAGCAGCTCTAAACATACTAGACTTAAACGCTATTCAAAAAGGCGATCCGATAGAAAAAATCCTAGTACTAACCAATAATGAGAACGACCCGTTAGATACTAAACGAGTTGTCATGGAGACTAAGATACAAAACATATCCAGAGATTATAAGATAGAGTATAAAGACAAGAGTGTAAGTAATTTGTACCTCAGTGTTTCACCGGTGCACTATGGGTATGGTAAAAAGGGCGACAAAGGCTTTGTAATTATTATTAGAGATATAACTCGTGAAAAATCTTTAGAGGAAGAACGTGATGAATTTATTAGTGTTATTAGTCATGAATTACGTACGCCAATTGCTATAGCTGAAGGAGCAGTAAGCAATGCACAGTTTATCGTAGAAAAATCTGGAGATACCAAAATGATTAAGGCAGCTCTTGACAGCGCTCATCAGCAGGCTTTATACCTGGAAAACATGATAAATGACCTATCAACGTTGTCCAGAGCCCAGCGTGGGGTACTAGAAAAGAACCTTGAAGACATTAACGCACACGAATTTGTGGAAGGACTGCAAGAGATATATAAAAAAGATGCCGAGAAGAAAGGATTAAAGCTTAATGTAGATATTGATCCTTCACTGGAACTACTAAAGTCCAGTAAACTGTATGTCCAGGAAATTATGCAAAACTTTATAACTAACTCAATTAAGTACACAGAGAAGGGCAGTATCACCATCCACGCTAAACAAGCTAAGGATGGTGTCGTATTTTCTGTCAGTGATACTGGGATAGGTATAAGCAAAGGCGATCAAGCAAGAGTATTTGATAAATTCTTCAGAAGCGAAGATTATCATACACGTCAGCAAAATGGTACTGGATTAGGTCTACATGTAACTCGTAAATTAGCGCAGCTTGCAGAGGCTAAAATTAGCGTAGAGAGCGAGTTAGGCAAAGGCTCTACCTTTACTATAATGTTCCCTAACCTAAAGTAAAGCAGTAGTGGTGTCTAGAGCTCTGGTAATGAATCTTCTACTGTTAAAAGAGGTAGGCAAATATTTCTATCTTTCCAAAGAATCCTGCCGAATTCATATCCAAGCATTGAACGTATCAATAAATACCATTCTAGGGGTAGGAGGTAGTAAAGAGAGATAAATCCTATTATCCAGCTTTTAGACACTGTTAAATAACTGATGTAAACATTCAGTAAGCCTAGAGTGAATATAGAGAATATAGACAATAACAGTCCGTAAAAACTAAATGTAACCAAATTTATTACCATACTGTAAACAGGGAATAGTAGTACTAAAAATTCTAATACTATCAATAACAGCACAACTTCAGGACGGTGCTTTGCCTGAGGGTACTTTTTACGCAAAGCGGTTTCATATTGTTCTGTGGGCCTTTTGATACTACTAACACCAAGATGATCACCATTTAGAATAAATTTGTACTTTTCTTTTAGCCTCTTAGCAAGGTGGGATTCTGGTTGAACAGATCTAGAGTAACCGCCAAACCCTCCTAGAGACTTAAAACTTTCGCTATTAATTGCCCAGCAAGTACTAAGTGATGCTTGCCGTTTAAAAATCGGAGCTAGGATTAGCTCCCACCAATAGCGTAATGGTTGTATAAACACCGTTAGCTCCTTAGATTTATCACGCACAGGTAACACGCTTAACATTTGTATGCCGTTTTGTAATTGGTTTACCACTTTTTGAACTGTGTCTTTACTAAATCTTACGTCTACTCCTGCAAAAATAACTATTTCACCTTTTGATTCCTGAAACAATTTACTCATTGCGGCATTTTTTGCCAACCATTTATCGTCTGGTTCTTCACCTGTTATAAACCTAACTCCATCGTGAGCGTATTTTTTTATAATTGCTGGTGTTTTATCGTGAGAGCAATCATCTAGCACCAAGATTTCAAGTTTTGGATAACCCGAGGCTAAAACTGATTCTATACATCCTGGAAGATCTTGAGTTTCATTTCTTGCAGGGATGCATACAGAGACTGTCTGGATACTACTCAATTTTACAGTAGATTTACTACCTGAATTCCTCCATTTATTTAACGTAAATATCCCAATGTAGATAATACCTAGTGCTCCAGCTGCTGAAAGTAGCTCGTAAGTTACCAGTAGGTTGTAGCTATGTAGTAAATACATGGCCGAAATAACCAATACACTGTATATTGCTAACCAAATTGCAGTTTTAGAATATCTTTGCTGAAGTTCATGTCTATTCATACGCCCATAAGTTATCCTGGAAAGATTAACCAATCTAAACCATGATATTAACGAAACCAATACGCTATATACAGATAAGTCTACACTCATAAAGCCAATTATCAGTAAGCTCACTATTGCGATGTTAGATAAGGCATATATTTTTAAATATCTTGCGCCCAATATCAGTAGAGCAGAAAGTAATAAGTCCGCGATAAGTGTAGTGCCTAATGTAATTGACAACAAATCTAAACTCATACTAAAACTTTACCACAAGCATTACATTTACAGTCTTTTAATTAATCGTAACCACTTTTTATGGCATAGTAAACATTGTATAATTAGTTGAAATGTAGGATAACATATGTCAGAGAAAGCAATATCAATAAGCGAATTTTTCGGATCAGCAGTTCTTATTGATACAAGAACAGCGAAAGTCGCTAAGGAAGCAGGTCAGGCAGCAGCTAAAGAGCTTAGAAAGCCCTTCTACGGAAAGGTACGCTTAGGTGAATTTAACAAGCACTCTCTTAGTGTAATGGCTAATACCAGAGAATTACATGTTAGAGAAACGACTATTTCCAGAAGAATACAAGGCTTCAGAAACGATACGGAGAGTCTCCCAGATGAATACGGGCTTAAAATACTGTTTACTACGGGTGAGCTTATTAATGGACTTGCTAAAGCAGTCAGAAATATTCAAAACAGAAATAAGCCTTCCACTAGTAGGCCGAACTTATCTAACGCTAAGATATTTGACATTACCGATATCGGAGAATGCAGATATACAGCTTTGTCATTACCTACTGGCGTATTCAAGATTAATTTAACCCATGAAAAGGAAATAGATGACGTTCTTGTAGTCAACATATACCCCGACTATATGAACAAACATTCTAAATTGTTCTTACCGTCTACTTCTGTGGCCAGGATGGAGGGTGATAGTGGATCTCTATGGCAAAATCCTAAGTTTAATGATATAGTATACTCGCGTTACACAGTAAACGAATAAATAAAATAGGATAAAAATGAGTAGTAATGAAGAATCAATACGTCAGTTTTTTGGGCCAACTGATAACTTAACCAGAATGAACGAATTAATCGCAAGTGAATATGCTAAAAATGCTGCAATTGAGACTTTTAATTCCCTAGACCTTTTTGTAGAGGCAGAAATTTTACCTGACAAGAAAAGGATAGATAGAACAGAGCAGGCTGCTGTAAGTATTCGTAGAGAAACATTAAACAGGCGTTCTCAGGGTATCGATAACGATCCAGAAGGTAGAGGCGGATTAAGAATCCTATTTACTCCGACTGATTTAGTTAAAAGGTATTTTCTAAAATTGGCTAATGAAATAGAATACAACAAGACTCACAACACCTACAGAACTATAACTAGAAGAAGTAATAATTTTACTGATT
>CAYVHE010000054.1:0-4496 GCA_964451085.1 uncultured Candidatus Saccharibacteria bacterium
ATAAGGATTCAAACTGGCAGCAATTGTTGGATCTTGGGTGGCAAGAGAACAAAATGCATGAGATGCCGATACTTGGAGGTGGCTTGATTGGTATAGAGCAGACATCTAATAATCACGATAGAATGCTTACAGAGTATATCGAAAAAGGCTATGTTGTTGTAGGTATTTTTGGCATAGGCCCTGATGGCCACACGGCTGGTTTACTACCAGGAAATCCAGTAATGGAGAGTGTTAAACTGGCCGATTTTTTTGAAGGTTCAGATTACAGCAGAATAACAATTACACCAAAATTCTTTAGTAATATCAACCATGCTTTTGTCTATGCTTTAGGATCTTCAAAAACTAGAGCTATCGAAGATTTTGTAAATAATCATGAATCGTATTCTGATCCAGCTAAAAGCATATATAAATCTAGGGCAGTAACACTGTATACTGATTATAAAAGGGGGATTAAAATATGAAAATAGGATTTATTGGACTTGGTAAGATGGGTAATAATATGGTGCACCGTCTGCTTAATGACGGACATCAGGTTGTAGCTTACGATCCGCAGCCCAGTGCCGTTGAAAAGGTAAAAGGGTTCGGCGCAGAAGGTGTAGCTAGCCGTGACGAGGTTGTTGCATCGCTATCTCCAACAATTATTTGGTTAATGATACCGTCTCAGTTTGTTGATGATGAGCTAGAAGAGTTGCTTAAGATAGTGAAACCAGGCTCAATTATCATCGACGGAGGTAACTCCGATTTTAGGCTAACGCAAAAAAGAGCGAAATTGGCTAACGAGAACAACGTATATTTTCTGGATGTCGGTACAAGCGGCGGTATTTTAGGTCTTAAACAGGGGTATTCAATGATGGCAGGTGGAGACGATGATTCAATTAGAACCATTTCACCGGTGTTAGATACACTAGCACCACCAGACGGTTGGAAGCACTTTGGACCAACTGGTAGTGGGCACTACGTTAAAATGGTGCATAACGCAATAGAGTACGGACTAATGGAAGCCTATGCAGAAGGTTACAGAATGCTTAAAGACGGGCCGCTGAAAGATATTAATCTAGCAGATGCGGCAGATGTTTGGCAACACGGAAGTATTATCCAGTCACTATTAAATGGACTTCAATTAGAAATGTTTCAAGAAAATCCTACACTTGACGGTGTTGATGGTTTTGTTAAAGAGTCCGGAGAGGCTCGTTGGACGTTAGAAACAGCAAAAGAATTAGGGATTGATATGCCTTCAATCCAAGCAGCCTTTGACGTTAGGCTGAGAAGCCAGAAGGGTGAGATAAACTTCGCGACAAAAGTACTTGCTGCAACACGTAATAAATTTGGTGGTCATGCTATAAACAAGGAACAATAATCATGGTTGCACTAGAACCATCAATAGTCACTATTTTTGGAATAACTGGTGATTTATCACGCAGAAAATTATTACCAGCTTTGTACCATCTTGCCAATGACAATATGTTACCTGAAAACATTCGAATAGTTGGTATATCCAGACGAGGCACAACTACCCAAGATGTTATAGAAAACATAAAACAAAGTGTAGAAAAAAAAGGTGACGCCTGTAATGACTCAACTCTTAAACGCCTTCAAAGTATTATATCTATAGTTGCTATGGATATAACGCAGGATAATGAATACGTTAATCTTAAAAAAGAACTAGATAGGATTGAAGATAGTGTCGGGATGTGTCTGCACAGACTTTTTTATCTAGCTATCCCTTCAACGTTGTTTGGTCCTGTTGTTCTTAAACTAGGTGCGAATGATTTGAACACTGGTTGCCAACACGGAAAGGCCGAGAGCCGTTTATTGATAGAAAAACCATTCGGTTATGACCTTACGTCTGCCAAAGAGCTAATTTCAGATCTTAATAAATCATTTTCAGAAGATCAGATTTACAGAATTGATCATTACTTGGCCAAAGAAACTGCCCAAAACATTATGACTTTACGGTTTGAGAATCCTCTTTTTAGTGATAATTGGAATTCAAAGAATATTGACTACATTATGGTTACCGCTGCGGAATCAATTGGCATAGAAGGTCGAGCAAGCTTTTACGAACAAATGGGAGCATTGCGAGATTTAATACAAAGTCACCTTCTTCAATTGGTCGCACTAGTTACTATGGATATGCCAGAGACAATGACTTCTGAGAATATTCATAAAGTAAAAGAGGACTTATTGAAAACCATTCTTCCGCCCAAAGAAAATTTAATGGTTAAAAAAACTGTTAGAGGACAATACGACAGCTATAAATCCGAAACAGAAAACGCTAAGTCTAGTGTTGAGACTTTCGCTGCCGTGGAACTTGAAATTGATAGTCCAAGGTGGCTAGGTACACCAATATACGTTAGAACGGGTAAGGCTTTAGCGGATAAAATTACGGAAATAACAGTAGTATTTAAAGACGATAAAATTCCTCACTGTAACAACTATTTAACTATTAGAATTCAGCCAAACGAAGGGATTGTATTAGACCTTAGAATTAAAAAACCAGGTTTTAATAATGAAATATCAAACGTTCAGATGGATTTTTGTTATGAAACTAAGGATGGTTCGCTGCACCCAGATGCGTATGAGAGAGTTTTGATAGACGCTATGAAAGGCGATAAAGCACTCTTTGCAACGAGCATAGAAGTGCTAGAGAATTGGAGAATAACACAGCCAATTTTAGATGCGTGGGAGAATAATCTGGTACCTTTGAATATATATAAATCAGGTACTTGGGGCCCAGAGGAATCCGAGAAACTTCTAAGCAACAAGAGTGCTGTATGGTTTAAAAATGATCACTCGGTTTGCACTGTACACATTTTGCCCAATGACCATAAAGACAAGAAAAAAGGGCAGTAATAATGGATAAAGGTTCGCAAACTGCTGTTATTTTTGATATGGATGGAGTACTTATCGATACGATCCATATACATTGGGATGCGTACAACACGTTGCTGGCTGAATATGGGGCTCATGTAGAGAACGAACAACTTTCTAAGCTTGTCGGTATGTCCCTGGATGAACAAATACCTGTTTTGAATAAAATGTTTAACATCGCTATAGACCAAGATGATTTTTTGCTAAGAGCTGAGATAGAAAAAAAACTGGCGTTAGGTAACCTAGTACCCAAAGAAGGTGTGGTTGAGTTATTGAATTCCTTAAGCGAGGCAGGCATAGCAATAGCAGTAGGTACTAGCTCCCCCACGGTTGCCGCTAATAGCGAATTAGAAAAAATAGGGATACGTGATAAATTTAAATGTTTAGTTGGAAGGGAAGGCGTAAAGCATCATAAGCCTGATCCGGAGGTATATTTATCTGCGGCGAGACTTTTAGGAGTAGAATCGTACGATTGCTTAGTTTTTGAAGATGCTCCTAACGGTATTTTGGCAGCTAAGAGAGCCGGGATGAAATCAATAGGTATAAAGAGTGACTACGTCAAGGATGAGGAGCTAGATATTGCAGATCTTGTGATTGGATCTTTAAAGGATATCGACATAGAAACAATAGATAAACTAATAAAAGGGAGAAACTAATGGATGATAACAGCTACCTAAAAAGACTAGAAGATTTTACGATAGATAACTTGCCGAATTTAGATGAAGTAGTTATGGCCGCATTAGAACTCTTTGAATCTGTTCAGCTACCAACACTAGACTTATCGCACTATAAGCATCCATTAGTTGTAGGGTCAGGGAATGCAGAGGCTACAGGAAGGATTATTTTTCATGATCAAGATGCTATTTTCGCCTCAGAGAGTAACTATCAGGAGAAACTAGAAACAATCGATTCTATAGATGGGGTGGTGATTGTGTCGGCTTCTGGTGGAAAACATGCACCTATTATTGCTCAGTATACTAACGAGCATCATAAACACGTCTCTTTAGTCACTAATACTAAACACTCACCCACTAAAAGTGAACTTGATGGTAAACATTCATATGACGAGTTCGTATTTCCAAAGAACCGAGAACCATATACCTACAATACCTCGACATACATGGGGATGATTCTGGGCAAAACAGGGGAAGATGCAGGAGATATAAAGCGATTTATAGAAAATAAAGTAGCAAATATAAACTGGCCGGATTTTGCAAAGTATAACAAGTATTATTTAATCGTCCCACCTGAATTTTCTGGAATAATACGTATGCTACAGGTCAAGTTCATTGAGCTATTTGGTAGAAATATAGCCAGAGACGTAGAGACATCAGAATATGTTAGGCATGCTACTACGGTTGCGCCTTCTGATGAGTTGTTCATAAGCTTTGGTCAACCAAATATACAATGGGGCAAGCCGGAAGACCGCTTGGACATACCACTTCCGGATAATGCTGGCTACGCTGCAATGATGGCGGTTGGATATTATACGGTTGCCCAAATTCAAAAAAGACATCCGCAATATTTTAAAGAAAACATCGCGGAGTATACCAAAAAGGTATCAAAACTTTTCGCAGAAGATATTAACCCTATTGTAGAAGGTACTAAACTCTAAGGTTTTTGGG
>CAYVHE010000055.1:0-4487 GCA_964451085.1 uncultured Candidatus Saccharibacteria bacterium
CTCCTACACCACCGCCAACAACTCGCCCTACCTCAATACTATCGGCAAGAGTAGAAACGGTTGGGTCAGAAATGTCGTATACGTACTTAGAATTTGATCCTACCGATAGATATGAAAAAAGCGTAAACAGAAAAATAGACGTCAAGAAAAGGATTACAATGTTTTTTACGTTGGCAAAGAGGCCTAAGAACCCTAAAAGCATATGATTATGATAGCAGTTCCGGTTCTTGTTGTAATACGATTCCGAATTTATTATTAACTGTTTTTACAATTTTATCTCTAAATTGGATTAGATCCGCTGTTGATTTTGCATTTTCGTTAATTAACACCAAAGGCTGGCTAGCCCAAGTCGCCATTCCAGTAATTTCGTCATGGTAGTCTTTAAAACCAGAATTCTCAATTAACCAAGCGGCAGATACCTTATAGCCGCTATCTAACCTCCAGTATTTTAAGTTAGTGTCATTTTTTGACAGCGTTTTAAGCGTATCGTTGTCAATTATCGGATTTGCAAAGAAAGACCCTGTATTTGCGATTTTTGATGGGTCGGGTAATTTTGAACTTCTAATTGCTATTACTGCTTCCCGAATATTCAGAGAAGTATAGTTAGTGATATTGTTTTTATCTAAATAGACCTGCAGGCTTTCATAAAAAGGTGGATTTGGTTTTTTGGTAGATAATTTTAGAGTGATTTCAGAGATTATAAATCGTCCAGCATCGGTAGTATTAAATCTGCTGCTACGATATCCGAAATTACAATCAGCGTTATTTAACCTAACAAAACAGCCATCTTTAGTGTCATAAGCCTTCAAGTTGACCAATACTTTTTGAATATCTGACCCATAAGCCCCGACATTTTGAATAGGGGTTGCTCCAGCAGTTCCGGGTATAAGGCTTAAATATTCAATCCCTGATAAATTATTCTCTACCGATAAGGCCACAACGTCGTCCCAGTTTGTACCCGCTCCAATTCGCATTTGTTCGTCAGAAATTTTGATGTAAGAACTTGAGCTTATCGCCAATAAGCCGTCAAAATTACCATCTGACCATATTATATTGCTGCCAATACCAATAACTCTTAGTTTAATTTTTTTACTATTTGCGAAAGCTACAGCCTCTAAGATATCGTTATCGCTCTTAAGAAGGCAAGTGTACCTAGCTGTACCTCCTAAACGCATTGTGGAATGTTCAGATAATGGTTCATGTTCTGTTATTAACATGCTCTCAGTATAACGTTAGCAGAGTACTCATCCAAGAAAAGTTTCTTTACATATTTATACCTTTGATAGATCAGCGCTCTGCTGTAAAATATAAGGGTATGAAAAAGCAACAAGAACCCTATAAATCGTTCGGCGAAGTTTTAAAAAAACTTAGGTCTACGGCCAGTAAAACACCAGCAGAAGTATCAGGAGCTGTAGAAATAGACGAGAATCGCTTGGAGGAATATGAGAGTGGCCAGCAAAGACCAACAGAGGACATATTATTTTTATTGATAAAGCACTTCAACCTAGGTCAAGAACGTGCTGAGGAGCTTTGGAGATTGGCCGGGTACACTGGTCAACCAGACGTAGAAAAGTATTTTATAAACGACGAGTTTGGTAACGCTCAACAAGTGTCCTCAAGCATATCTGCCCAAGACCCAAGAATAATCTATACCGATATGATTCAAGTTATGGTCAATAATTACGGCGTTATTCTTAATTTTATGCAGGGAGCTGGGTCTGGGAATACTCCTCTAGCTGTTTCGAGAGTTGGTATGAGTAAAGAACACGCAAGGAGTATCGTTGCGATTCTACAAAAAACACTAGATCAAGTGGATACTCCCGACACCCAGAAATTACTCAAAGCCCCAGTACGCAAGCCAAATACAAATCCTAAAGATAAATAGTTTTTTTTAAGGCAGGGCAAATTTTTAGATGAAAGCACAGCCAAATCTTGTTGGAGAAGTAGAGACTATTCTTAGTAAATATATACCCAAGGTAAACAAATATACAGGAGACGGGTATTCTCTAGAACGTATGTGGCCACTACTGAAAGCCGTAGGAAACCCACAAGAACAACTAAATGCTATTCATATAGCCGGTACCAGCGGGAAAACCTCTACAGCCTATTATATATCTGCATTATTAAAGTCAACTGGAGCTAAGGTTGGTTTAACGGTTTCACCTCACGTTGATAGCATAAAAGAACGTGTTCAAATAAATAATAAATTCTTGTCAGATGAGCAGTTTTACAATGAATTTGTAGTTTTTATGAACTTAGTAAAAAAAGCGGAAACTACGCCGAGCTACTTTGAGCTATTAATTGTATTTATATATTGGGAGTTTGTACGTCAAAAGGTGGACTATGCGGTTATCGAAACAGGTTTGGGTGGGCTACTTGATGGAACAAATGTTATTACAAAAAAGAATAAGGTGTGTGTAATCACAGATATTGGTTTCGACCACATCGGAGTTCTCGGTAATACGTTAAAAGAAATCGCAAGACAAAAAGCCGGCGTTATTCAGTCTGAAAATGTAGTTTTTATCTATAACCAATCTAAACAAGTTATGGAACAAGTTAACGCTAGAGTATTACAAAAAAACGCTATACTTAACTCGTTAAACTACGACGAATTATTGTTTAATAATTCTTCTAAGATAGAAACTCTGCCTGCCTTTCAAAAGAGAAATTGGTTATTGTCTAATTCCGTGTTTGAGTATCTGCTAAAAAGAGATAATTTAGGAATAGCTAGCCGTATGAGTCCTTCAGAGGTTGTCATACCGGGTCGGATGGAAGTAGTCAGCCTACCTGATGGGTCAATTTTGATTATGGACGGTGCTCATAACGAACAGAAAATGGAAACTTTTATAAATAGTTTTAAAGAACTCTATCCTAATAAAAAAGCTTTCGTTATGATGGCTTTAAAGCGAGACAAAGACTACCCTAAAATTTTAAAACTCGTTTCACAAATAGCAGATAAATTTGTATTTACGACCTTCAATACTTATCAAGATACACCCGCTATATCTATTGCCCCTAAAGAGTTATCTGAAGAATTACTACGTTACAATATAAAATCTACTGAATCGGTTGATAACCATAAAGCACTGAACCAGCTACTAGGTTCAAGCAATGATATTAAATTAGTAATCGGTTCTTTCTATTTGTTAGGGCAAGTTAGACCTTTTATTGATAAAGTGCAGAGAAGCTTGGCACACGGTGATTATTAATTTGTGTATTTGAGTAGGTAGCTATATAATTGCAAGCATAATAACTAAGGAGATAATATGAAAAACAGAGGAATAGCAGCAGTGGTATTACTACCGTTAGTAACATTTGGTATCTATGGGTGGTACTGGTTCGTTAAGACAAAAGGTGAACTAAATAGTAGAGGTGCTGCTATACCTACTGCCTGGATTTGGGTCATACCATTTGGAAGTATATATTGGATGTGGAAGTATTTTGAAGCTGCTGAAAAAGAAACAAATGGCAAGGTAAGTGCGATTTTAAATTTCGTTTTATCCTATGTAGGTCTTGGTATGGTCTCTATGGCTATTAGTCAAAGTGCCTATAATGAACTTGGTTCGCAGCAATCCGCTCAACCTCAACAAGCTACAAATCCACCAGAACAGCCTCCAGTACAGACTGTTCAGCAATAAGTCCAAATCTTTAGTGCATTTTTAGTAGTTAAAAACCCTTTGTCACATTAGGCATATATGAGATGATATTAGTATATAGCTTATGTATAAAAAATAGTATTACTGTCAAACAGGTACGTAGGATGGTTTTTGTTATTTCTTTTTAGCCTTGTTCCGGTTATTAGATGGTTTCAAATTAACTCTTCTGACGTGGCCTTATCCTCTGGGTATGCCTTTTTCTCTATGGCTGGCCGTATTCTGGTTTAGTTGGACTAGTGCTGTATGCCTTAAACTTTGTGTTGAGCACAAGATTGAAATTCTTAGAGAATCTATTTGGCGGGCTTAATAGGGTATATATTGCACATCATATAGTTGGTGGTATAGCTCCGATAGCCTTATTGGTTCACCCTATGGCTCTAGCCTTTAGATATGTTCCGGAACATATTAATTTACCGCCAATGGAATATATATAATATATACTGGAGGAAATTACTCAATGTTTAAGTGTCTAGACAACTGGGGCTTAGTACTGGGTATATTTACTAAATAGTACAAATAAATGTATACCAACATCTACTTGGATAGTGTAAGGGGGTAAAGAAAGTGTTAGAAATAGAAGAAATTTACGATGTGCACGTCGATAAAGTATATAAGTTCTTTTATATACACTGTTTCAATAAACAGGTTTCAGAAGATCTGACGTCACAAGTCTTTATTGCCTTTATAGAGAAATCAAAAGATGCGTCTATCGCTAAGCCGACTCAATATCTTTATGGTATTATGCGGAATAAATGGATAGAGTATCTTAGAGAGAAGTACAAGCAAGAGGTTTTGTCTTTGGAGTCTGTAGAAGATTTTGTCGGGTATTCG
>CAYVHE010000056.1:0-4416 GCA_964451085.1 uncultured Candidatus Saccharibacteria bacterium
AGCACCTGCCTCTTAAGCAGGGTGTCCCGGGTTCAAGTCCCGGCTGGCCCTCCAATTTATAAAGTCCCCTTGTGGGACTTATTGAATTGAGCATCCAGCGGGTATTTGCATTCTAGGACATACCGAAAGAGTGTCGTGAGTGAAAAAGTCTAGTGGACTTTCGAAAACGAATATACTTTTGGTAACTTGCAATTAAATCTCAGAAATTTATCTACAAAAATTGTTAAAAAATAATATCACCTGCTATAAAAATTAACTTTATATAATTTTTTGTTACGTAGCGTGTTACGTAACAAAGTGTTCGAGTAGAACTGTATTAACTATGCTTATTTGAACTGATCGCAAAAGGATGGACCTTCATATACTGGATCGCCAGTTGCGGCTTTATGGTCACAATAATCCATACTGTATTTAAGATTTGATTGTTGCGTATCGTATCTTATTAACAATAAGCCAATTACTATTATTAAGTATTGCAAAAAGCCTTACGTACTTGTTTTTTGATGTTACCGTTAACCAAAGCAAACCCAAAAAATTCATGAAAATACCAAACAAATAAAGCAGGCCTACCCCTATATCAACACCTATAGTTTTCGTAAATACCGATAGCAAATAAGCAAGCAATAATAATATGCCCCCTGCTAGTAAAACGAACGGGGCAAATGGTCATGTACATTTTTTTGAATATTTACATTCTTACCTACACTTTATATATAGATTATGTAGAATGCACGAAAACAGCTTTACGGGTCTATAATGCTTATATATAATTATGAAAAATACACAACCAACAGCAAAAGGCCTTTCCAATGAAGAAGTAACAAAACTTCAAGCACAATACGGTGCAAATGCTATAGATGAAAAGTTCGAATCTGGTACCGTCAAATTATTAAAAAAGTTTATAGAACCTATACCTCTGATGATACAAGCCGCCTTGGGTCTGTCGGCAATAGCCAAAAAGTGGGAAGATTTTATTATAATTGCAATACTTTTAACCGTTAATATTGCTGTTGATTTTATACAAGACCAAAAGTCTCAAAAAGCTCTACAAGCTTTAAAAGACACCCTATCACCTACTGCATTGGCACTGCGCGACGGTAGGTATACAACTATTCAAACCCGAGAATTAGTACCAGGAGATGTAATTAAACTAATCATTGGCGACATAGCACCTGCTGATATTGTGATGCTTGATGATACTTTTGCTTCTGTAGACCAATCAGCAGTATCAGGAGAGTCATTACCTGTTGATAAAAAACAAGGCGATACAATATTTGCCAGCTCTGTCATCCAAAAGGGCACGTTCCTAGCTAGGGTAAAATCCATCGGTAGAAATACTTCCATTGGAGAAGATGCTAGTTTGGTAGCCCAAGCCGAGAGAGAACAAATAAGCCATTTTCAGGAAGCTGTATTTAACATAGGCAAATTCTTGATTGCTATGGCTTCAGTCTTGATAGTTATAGTATTTATTGCCCTTGTTGCACGTGGCAATTCTGCTATTGAGTCTGCTAGTTTTGTGCTGGTGTTAGCCGTAGCATCAATACCTGTGGCGTTGCCGGCAGTATTATCAGTAACAATGGCTATTGGCGCCAATAAACTTGCCAAGAAAAAAGCGATTATCACCAACTACAAAGCAATAGAAGAGTTGGCTGGAGTTGATGTTCTGTGTGTCGATAAGACTGGCACATTAACAAAGAATGAAATAACTGTTTCTAAACCTAAAGCATTGGGCGATTTTAAAATGGACGATTTGTTTACTTATGCCGTATTGATGACAGACAAACAAGAGAAAAGCGTTATTGAACAAGCAATATATAAATATGGTGATAATAACAATCTGATAGAGTCTGTCGGTAAGTATAGGATTAAGAAATTTATTCCCTTTGACCCTGTTAAAAAAATGACAGAAGTCAGGCTAGCTAAAGGAAATAATGAATTAACAATTATGATGGGTGCTCCTCAAGTAGTAATTGGTAAGCTAAAAGATAGTGATGTGAAAAACCTAAATAAATATGTGGAATCTCTAGCCAGGGATGGATACAGAACAATCATCGTGGCAGAAAAAATAGGTAACAATATAAAACCTGTAGGAATTATCCCTTTAGTTGACCCACCCCGAGAGGATTCAAAACAAACAATCCAAAACATTGGCAACAGGGGTATTATAGTTAAAATGCTAACCGGTGATAATTCTACTATTGCTGCCTTTATGGCTAAATTACTGAATATTGGATCTAGGGTAATTAAAAGCTCCGATATGCAGCATAGATTAAACAAAGAAGATAGGAACTCAGAATCGGCTATAATCACATCCAATGACGTATTTGCTGAGGTTGTACCCAAAGACAAATTTAATATAGTAGACTGCCTTCAAACCACCGGACACTTTGTAGCAATGACCGGAGATGGCGTTAATGACGCACCTGCATTAAAGAAAGCAGACATTGGGATAGCAGTTTCAGGAGCTTCGCCTGCTGCTAGGTCTGCAGCCGACATTATTCTTCTAGACAGTGGCTTGGCTGTAATTAATTTTGCTATAGATTCTGCTAGAAAGATACTTTACAGGATGAAGTCCTACGCGACATTTAGAATTGCAGAAACTATTAGAATTATATTTTTTATAACCTTTTCGATATTAATATATAACTACTCACCACTCTCCGCTGTAATGATTATTCTACTGGCGTTACTAAATGACATACCAGTTATGTCGATTGCCTACGACAACGCACCGGTTAACGACAAGCCTACGCGCTGGAAAATGAAAGAGACACTATTTATAGCTACCCTACTTGGCGTAGCTGGACTAGCATCATCATTTACTCTATTCATTTGGCTTAATACACAGGGTTTTTCTATCGCAATCATTCAGACCATTCTATTCTTGAAGTTAGATGTTTCTGGTCACTCAACACTCTATATAACCAGAACAGGTGAAAAACATTTCTGGGAGAAGCCCTACCCTTCACTTAAATTCTTTTTACCGGCATTTGGATCTAGAATATTAGGGACAATTATAGCTCTGAGTGGAATACTAATGACTGCAATTAGCTGGCAAGCTATTGTGTACATATGGATCTACTCAACAGCTTGGTTTTTCCTTAACGACCAAATAAAGGTACTTGGTTATAAATTCCTAAATAGACACAAATAAAGAGATGTCTAGGTTAAGCCTAAACATCTCTTTCGTCTCTTTTTAAGATTCTGCCTAAGTAAGAATACTACTGGATTAGTTCTGTTATTGGGTTGGGTCTACGTCTTGACCACTATCCGTATCATTGTTTGAATCATGAGTTTGATCTGAGCCAATCTTATCGGTATCTTTACTCTTATCTAAAGACTTATCTACCTCGTTTGAATTAGTATCTGTACTATTAATATCGGCTGGTTCTGCTGGTTTATTAGCAGTTTGCTCATCGACAACCCGTACAATACTACCGCCTAGGACTTTTACGTCTACTCTAACACCATCGCTAAATCTAACGCTATACACTGTAACACCCTTTTCGGTATCAAGTTTAATTTTTACTATCGTTTTACCTGGTCGTTCGTTAGAAGCTATTGTTCTTGCCTCTTGTAAGGTTATGCCATTAACAGTATCAACTACTGCTGCATCTTTGTCAGTTGGACCTTCAGTATCAACGTCACCGTCGACAAAATCAACACCAGTTATAGCATCAATTAATTTGTAAGTTCCGTCACTAAGTCTAACTTTATATATGACTGTTCCCTGCTCAGTTTCAAGATCTAGTCCTGATACTGTAACTCCCGTGGGTAAATTTGACTCTACTATTAGCTGTGCTTGGCTCATAGTAAGTATGTTATCCAAATTTTTTGGTACTTCTATTGATTGCTCAATTACTGACTGCCTTGCACTGCTCTTATTGTTTGAACTTACACCGAATGCCGTTGCTCCAACCATTAACACCAACGCTAGTGATCCAATGTATAGAAATGATCGTTGTGTAACTAGCTCTAAAAAGGCTAGTTGTTTTGTTTTTTTCATTACTTTATCCTCCTTGAATAGATTTTTCTTTAAGTCTTGTTTAAATTTACTATCAATAACCGCACTCTCGTCTGAGAATACATCCAGAGGGTTTTTTTTGTTTTTTAACATTTAAGAGCCTCCTTCTGTAAGCTTTGGCTGTTGAATTAATTTTTTTAAGCTTTTTATAGCTCTGTTTTGTGTTGTTTTAACATATGATTTACTACATCCTAATACATCTGTTATTTCAGATATCGACATATGTTTAATAAAACGCATCACAGCTATCTGATTTTGTTTTTTTGGAAGCTGTTTAATATAGTATCGCGCCCTTTTGTGAATACTATCATTGTCGAAAGTTTTCAGAACATCATCCGAATACCCGACAAAATCTTCTACAGACTCCAAAGACAAAACCTCTTGCTTGTATT
>CAYVHE010000057.1:0-4298 GCA_964451085.1 uncultured Candidatus Saccharibacteria bacterium
TCTACAAACTTGAACTAAACGAGAAACTCTCAAATTCAAAAACCTTTGGTTGTAATTACTGTGTCTGTGATCGAAGCATTACTACACGACTTCGTTATTAGGTTATCTCAAGCAACTGGACACTTTCCCTCTCAAGTAACCGACGAGAAACGAAAAGCGATTAAGGCCTCGGTCGAATCCAAGAACTATAATTACTCAAAGTTAATCAAAGTCGTGGAGAAGCACGGAATACTCGATGGCAGCAAAGATATGTATAAACAGTTGAAAGTTATTGGCAGGTTTAGGAATAGGGTGCATATAGTTAATTGGCATCAAAATTTTGAAAAAGATGAAAGTACAGTTTTTAACGCCAGGAGACTTGAGGCAACATTGAATACCCTCATCAAATTAAACCGATACCTATCAGAAAAATACCCTAGACCGTAAAGACACTTCACAAGCTATCTAACAGATGTTACACTTGAGGGGTCTAAATCGTTTACAGAGATATTTTTATATCTATACTTTTCAAGTAGATAAATCCCATAAATGGGCACTCGCTTGAAAACAATAGGGATTTATCTCTGTTGACGGTTTAGACACCTAGAGCGGGTGTCCTTTTTATTTTAGACACCCCATAATCAACTAAATAAGGAGGTATTAGATTGAAGAGCAAAATCAAGTACGGGATTATAGGTTTTATAGTCCTGATAATAATAGTAGGCGTTGCTGGCGACTCAGATACTGATACGAATACATCGACTAACTCAGACAACACAACCGAGACGAGCCAAGAGGCTGCCGCAGTTGCAGGAGTCGGAGACGCTGTTCGGGACGGTAAGTTCGAATTCGTGGTTAAGTCAGTAGATTGCGGCAAGACAGTTCTTGGTAACAACGAGTTTTTACGAGAAGAAGCACAGGGTGAATTTTGTATCCTGGATGTTTCAGTTAAAAACATTGGTGATGTACCACAGACTTTCTCAGGCTCAGACCAATTAGTGTTCAACGAAGCTGGCCAGAAATATAACAACGACTTGTCAGCAGAATTTGCGCTAGATGCAGACGGCGATACTTGGCTTGAGGAAATTAACCCAGGTAACTCACTAACCGGAAAAATTGTCTTCGACGTACCAAAGGGTACAGAGCTAGTCAAAGCAGAACTTCATGACTCAGCATTCTCAAATGGTGTCGACGTAGAGCTGTAAATTCAAGTTTATTTCTTTCTAAATTTCGGGTCTCCCCCGACAAACTTAACAAGAGCTCTTACAAGCTTAGGATGTTTGTCCTTTCGTTTTCCTAAGTATGCTTTTAGGGTGGGAGAAAAGTACGTTTTATGATTATGTCTCAACCAAAATAGTGTCGCATACGGTTTTCCCTCTTTTATGTCGTTTATTATTCTTGATTCTGCCATGTCATTAATTAACAGAGTGCCTTGGTCTATAGCTTTATCTGCGTCTTCTTCGAATCCTTTGTCTTCCCTTAGCCAACGATAATACGTAGCCCGTCCAACTCCTACTCTGCTACATGCAACACTGACGACGGGGATAGTCTTTAGCTCCTTTAGCACTTTAGCTTTGTTTTGCGGCCGTTTTTTGCTCATTGATTTTCTCTCTTTTGAGTCCTGTCAGCTTCTCCCAACGTTTCATAGCAACTTCTGCGTATACGGGTGATTTTTCCATCAAATAGCACCTTCGTTTCAGTTTTGTGCAAGCAATGAGAGTAGAGCCACTTCCACAGAATGGTTCAACTACTAAATCATCACGCTTAGTTAACACCTTTATATATGGAAGCAAAATCTCGATTGGCTTGGTCCCGAATATTACGCCTTGGCCGGAGTGTTTCCTATCATCTACATTAAACTCTATGAAATCCGTTGGTAGAAATTTACTGCCACCTTTATAGCCCTCCCAATGAGGCTTGCCACTAATAGCATAGAGTGCAGTTTCGTATTCTTCCTGCATCCCACCGGTTTCCTTTTCATGGTTGTATTCAACATCTCCACTGCCACCTACCATTGCAATATCATGCTTTGAGAAAAACTTATATTTAGAACTAAAGCCTTGATGTCGATTTGGAAGGTGCCAAACAATCATATTCTTTACTTTCCAGTGCCTCTCCATCTCTTGCCATATTATCCGAAGATTTTTCCAGTTTTCGTACACTATGATGCTGAAGTCCTCATCTGCTGAGCTTTTAACATTTTTCATCCATTTTTCGGTAAAGTCATCAGGTATCTGTTCTGTTTCAAGATATCGACGATTTTTCTTGGCTCCAAAGCCTGTGGTTGGCTTGCCTCCACGCTTAGCGTTTAGATAGTCTAGGATATACGGTGGGTCAGTCAAACACATATTAGCTTTCTCTTTACCCATGAGCTTTATCATGTGTTCCGGTATTGTGCTGTCGCCGACCATAAGTTTGGACTCGCCTAGCTTATATACATCCCCTTTATTTGCTTCAACCGTTTTGATGTCTAGTTTCTTAAGTTCAGTCTTTAGATCAAAGATTTCGGGCGTAATATCATCGACATCAAAGATCTCGTCTAGTTCTTTACTCTCAAACCCTATTTCAGATAATAGAGATTCATCAAATTTGGACAATAGACTGTAATCCCAATCTCCAAGATTCTTATTGAGTCTTATGTTTAACTCTCGTTCCTTTTCTTCGTCTGGTATGTCTACGTATACGACAGGGACTTTCGTGTAACCCATGTCTTTCGCGATCTTTAGCCTGAAGTGGCCACCGATTACAATGTTCTTTCGTTTCTCTGCTTTGTTTACTAGTATTGGGTCGACAAGAACGAAGCGTTGGATACTCTTTTTCAGTTGTTCCGAGGCGCTGTCGCTCCACTTTCTAGGGTTGTAAATAGCTGGTTTCAAACCCGCTATTGGCTCACTTGTTATGGCTAATTTATTATCTTTCATGAATTCCTTTCAAAACAAAAAAGACCAAAGAATACTACTCAATCGAAATGATTAAGTAATATTCTCTGGTCTCGTAGTAGCGGCCTGTCCTAAAAAGGCTAATTATGGACTCACGAATACTTCTCGGGGCTACCTATGTCCCGAATATAAAGTTTGAACTCTATTGAAATTGTTAAAGTTGATATTGCGCTACACAGCTTACATATTTAGCTATTATTCCGTCGAAATATACAATCGCAACTGAATAAATTGTAGCATTCAGTCTTACCTGAATGACTACATTTTAAACGTTAAACATGACATTGTCAACAAAATACATAAGAATACCTATTTACACCTCAGTTTACTGTTATTGACAACAGAGATAAAATTTGCTACAATTTAATTATGGAAATTGATATTAGACAAAGAATCGTAGAATTTGCAGAAAGTAATGATCTGAGAGATTTTTCTCTGCGTGAAATTGGTCAAGAAATTCATCCAAAGGGCGAGAAAATAAACCCCCAGAACATCAAATATCATTGGACTAAGCTGTTTAATGAAGGCCTTATTGATTACTTACCGGGTAGCTCTAAATCTACACCCTTTATTCACATCCCAATTCGGGGATATGCAGATTGTGGCAAACCTAGGTCCATTGCGGTTGACGAAGACCTTGGCAGCATAACGTTGACTAAGAATTTTCTACAGACAACTAGAACAAGTGGATTGTTTGGTGTGATCGCGTCTGGTAATTCCATGAATAAAGCTAAAATTAAAGGTGGCCCTATCAATGATGGTGACTACGTAATTGTCGACTCAACTGCTACTGCGCCAAGTAGTGGTGATTACGTTGTGACAATCGTTGATAATCTCGCAAATATCAAAAGATTCTACCGTGAGAAGGACAGAGTTGTGCTAGTTTCTGAATCTACAGAAGCCCACAACCCAATAGTCCTTTACGCTGAAGATGAAGCTCTTATTGCTGGGACAGTGAAGCAAGTAGTCCGAAAAGTAAAAACCGCTTAACGGCAAAAACAAAATCTCACACTAAATAAGAGAGGGAGACTAAGATGTCATATAAGAACAAAACATACATTGCATTCGATGGTGATAACGATATGCAATATTACCGCACTATGTGTATGTGGAAGGAAAACGATAATATCGATTTTGACTTCTACGACGCGCACGACCTTAACACGTCGATGGACAGCAGCGAGGAAGAGAGTATCAAGGCTCAACTTCGTGAAAGAATGAAAAATAGCAAGCAGTTCATATTGCTTGTTGGTGAGAAAACGAAGTACCTTACAAAATTTGTGAAGTGGGAGGTTGAAACTGCTAGAAGACTAGAGCTGCCGATCGTCATTTCAAATATAAACGATAAACGTGTTCATGATTCTAATAGGTGCCCAGCAT
>CAYVHE010000058.1:0-4194 GCA_964451085.1 uncultured Candidatus Saccharibacteria bacterium
ATTATAAGCGGTGTGCTTGGCTATATAGTTGGTAGAAGAGGTGGACGAAAACGTAGTGAAAAACGACTAAAACCTGAGATTAAAAATTTGGAAAAACAGGTTGGTGCGTTGCATGACGAAATTGTTAGAAAAGAAGATGATATTCGTACGTTAGCAAGAAATGCAGCTAAAGATAACGCAACTGCTACAGTAAAAATCGTAGAGATTTTTGAGGCTAGAAAACATCGTATAGAGACAACTCAACACACAGAAAGAAGGAAAAATTATCTGAGAATCCAGAAAAAGTTGAAAAAATCGGTAAGTTTAGCCTACCGGCACTTGAGGTATTTAGAGAGCGGCGTTTAATACTGGAAGTTGAGACTAGCGAAAAAAGAAAATCCGTAGAACAAATGACAGTTTATGAACTTTTACAGTTTGCCGATAAAATAATCATTGGAGATGCCAATGTTAAAAAATTTTATGAGACTAATAGGCTTTCTGAAGTTTCATTGCGCGAAATTGTAAAAAACTACTTGCGCAGTGGCCCATACGAAAAGGTTTTTTGGCATGAATTACTGCCCGATGAACTAGATATTCTTGATAAACATCAGAAAATCAACGAACTCCACGAAATTGAATCAAATAAATCCAACGAAGATGATGGACATATTATGGGCAATCAAGTGACGACGAACGCTAATACAATATCTAAAGATAGCACAGAGAACAGTCTACGTGACTTAACGTCGTCTGGCGCTCTTAGCGACGAAGGTAACGAGCCTAAGACCTCAGCCTCAACTAAACCTAAAAATAAGTTACCACAAGCGATTGCCATAATCGTGGTGTTTGTAGTGTTAATAATCCTGTTGGTGCTACTATCAAATAACTAGGAACTACCTCTGTTTCTTGCTATAATTGACTTCGATATTATGGAAAAGATTATCCTTTATTACAAATTTGTGCCACTTAAAGATCCGGGTATGACTATGCATTGGCAACGAGAGCTCTGCGCTAGATTGGGGCTAAAAGGTAGAATATTAATTAGCCCACACGGTATCAATGGTACTTTGGGTGGCGATATTGTTGCCCTAAAAAAGTATAAAAAGGCTATGAATGAGTCTATTGTTTTTAAGGACATTGTGTATAAGTGGAGCAAAGGTGGAGCTACTGATTTTCCTAAGCTTAAGGTTAAAGTTAAGCCAGAAATTGTTGCTTTTGATGCAGCCGACGAAATCGTGGTAGGAGAGCATGGCATTGAAAATGGCGGCAAGCATATTAAGCCAGCTAAGCTACACGACTTGGTAGCAAAAAAGGGAAAAGACGTTGTTTTTTATGATGGCAGAAACATGTATGAGGCAAAAATTGGGCATTTCAAAAATACTATAGTCCCAAAAATTAATACCTCTAGAGAGTTTAAAAAAGATTTAGAAAGTGGCGAAATATCTAAATACAAAGACAAGCCCATAGTTACTTACTGCACTGGAGGAATTAGATGTGAAATATTGAGTGCAATGATGAAAAATCGTGGATACAAAGAGGTATATCAGATGGATGGAGGGATAGCTAAATATGGTGAGAAATACGCAGATAGTGGACTGTGGGACGGGAAGCTTTTTGTTTTCGACAACAGGATGAAGATGGCGTTCTCGGACAAGTCCAAAGATATTGCAGAATGTGAAAAATGCGGTAAAAAAACAAGTAATCTGGTGAATAGTACAAATATCCGAAGAAAATTACACGTTGTCTGCGAAAGCTGCGCCAAAACGGCAAACCCCATAAAATAGTTGAAATATCAGTAAAATAGTGCTATAATATACTTATGAGTTTAGAAAATTTAGGTGGTGAACCAAGAAATCCCTATGACAGCATAACGTTTAAGGTTACCGGATCGCCGGGGGCTATGGATGAAGTGCTTAGACTTGTTGATGTAATTGCAGGCTTGGTGGGTGTAGAATCGCTTAAAATTGATGGTGAGATTGAACCAAAGGAATTAACTGTGGAGGATTTTCCCGATTTAAATCCTGATAGATTTGAAGTAATTTATGTCGATGGAAATTATAAACCTGTGGTTACCCGTAATAAACTACTAGAGTATTCTGGAATTTTTTCAGATAACAATCACGCGAAAAAGTCAGGTGACAAGGGTAATGGAACACGCTTGTGGTTCTTGCTGCAAAAAGCAGTTAACAGAAATAGAGTCGATTCAACAGACTATGTGTCAACGCGTATTAATAGAGCCTTAGTTACTTCAGAGGATGGGGTATTTCATGGAATTGACCCATATAAAATAGGATTTCTGGTAGATCGTGACATTAAAGCATTGACTGAAATTTCCACACAAAGAGCTAAGCTTCTAGAAGAACTTAGCAGCGACTTATTTATATAATAACTTTCAGTTCTTTTGTACAGTGTAGTTTGAGATATAATTGTATCAATGAATGATGTGTTGAGGGAAAAACTTAAAACCTTACCAAAAGAGCCCGGGGTTTATTTTCATAAGGATAAATCTGGACAGATTATATATATTGGCAAGGCAGCGGTTCTAAAAAACCGCGTAAGACAATATTTTCAGAAAAGCTGGGCTAGGGACCCCAAAACAGAGGCTCTGGTGTCCGAGATATTTGATACAGAATGGATAGAGGTGGAAACGGAAATCGATGCTCTTTTCCTAGAAGCAGAGCTGATACGGCGTTATTTACCAAGATATAACATTCTTTTACGTGATGACAAAAGCCTACTTTACGTTAGAATTGACATAAACTCAGACTATCCAACCGTAACCTATACTAGGCGTCCTCTAGATGATGGAGCAAAATATTTTGGACCATATTTAAACGGCTATGCTCTAAAAAAAGCTCTGCGTTTGCTTAGGCGAATTTTTCCGTATGCAAATACCAAAAACCAGGCCGCTATGGGTAGTAAATTATACGAACAGATTGGCCTTGATCCTGGGTTAGATAGCGGTAAAACGTCGCTAGAAAGTTATAGAGTAAATTTGCGTCTTATGATGTCTTATTTGCGCGGAAATCGCACGAAATTAATGCAGCAAATAGAAAAAGATATGAAGAAAGCCGCAGCAAACCAGGAGTTTGAATTTGCCAGTAAACTTAGGAATAAACTGTATGAGTTAAATAGTCTTAAAAAGCAGATAGTATTTAGCGACAGAGAATTCATGGATATCAGTAAAGATAAAGGGCTGTTTGGATTGTCGCAGATATTAAGCATAGATCCACCAAAAAGAATTGAAGGATATGATATTAGTCATATGAGCGGAACAGACAATGTGGCAAGTATGGTGGTATTTACGGGGGGTATTCCCGACAAAACGGCCTACAGGAAGTTTAAAATGCGCACAAAAGGTAATAATGATTTTGCTCATATGCATGAGGTGATTTCGCGCCGTTTGGGGGCAAAAAACGTCAAATCGTGGGGCTTACCCAACCTATTCTTGATAGACGGAGGAAAAGGGCAGTTGCGGTCTGCTATCACTGCTAGAAATGAAGCAGGATTTAGAATACCAATGATTGGCCTTGCTAAAAGGGAAGAAGAGATTATTATTTCGGTTGAAGATCAAGTAAAACATTTGCAGACTGAAGGCTCAGATAAAATAAAACTAAACAAGCTAAGAAATAACCTACAGAAGATAAGTACAAAACATGCAGGTATTATAAGGGAAAATTCTGATTTTTTTGTTATAGATTTGCCCAATAGCTCCGATGTTGTCAAATTACTGCAGAGAATAAGAGACGAATCGCATCGGTTTGCGGTAAGTTATCATACAGTTCTAAAGCGAGGTCGTCAGAATAGTAGTTGGTTGGATAACGTGCCGGGTGTGGGTCAAGCTACAAAAAAGAAATTGATTAGAGCTTTTGGTAGCTCCAAAGGAGTTAAAGAAGCATCGGAAATAGAAATCTCCAGGGTGGTCGGTAAAAGCCTCGCAAATACTGTAGAAAAATATCAATAATCGGATCTTTATTTAATCATCCTTTAATCTTTAGTGTTCCTGGGGATGGCGTATAGGGGAACTCTAGTCCAGGTCCCACCGCCGTTTCCACTGACAGTTAGAAATCTATCATTTTTTTGGCCCGTCAGAATTGTTTCTCTCAGGTTAACTCCCATTACCAGTAAGTCTTCTAGGGGTCTATTAAAACGGAACACATACTCCCTTAAGGCTGGGTGTAGTTTATCGGGTATTTCAAATCTTATGCCACCTTC
>CAYVHE010000059.1:0-4101 GCA_964451085.1 uncultured Candidatus Saccharibacteria bacterium
ACCGTCAATGTACACATTTGCTCCGCCAGGCTTAGAATCAACGTAGACCAGGCCGTTTTGTATAACCTCACCCGTATCTCTATCTATGTAGTATCCATTTGCCAAAAAAACCATAATAACCGTAGCTATGGCTATAGCCACTGCCATAAGTCCATAACCAACTAATATTCTTACTCTGTGGGCGTGTCTTTTCTTGGGGTCTAGATAATCCATTTTTGTTACGTAAACCTATTATCTCATAGTTTGCACAAAAATGTTATACAAAATACTTGCGCTAAATAAGCCATTCAAGGTAAGATACATCTACAGATATAACAAAGCAGAGGAATAGTGGGAACACAAACTTTCATAGAAGTAAACGGAAAAAAATACGATGCTGTTACAGGCAAACGTATTAATGATGGTCCAACAAATCCCGTCGTTCAGCAAACCAAGGTACAAGTCGGAAAAACTGGTGTAGTCGATGGTATTAGAAGAAGAAAGCCACACCACGTTGCTAAAAATGCCGCAAAAACTTTGCAAAAGCCTAAGACCCTAATGCGTAATTCTGTTAATAAACCGAACAAAACTAAAAAAGCCCCAACACCTAGAAAACGTTCTGTAGAGCACCATAATCTTGGAGTATCGGCTAAGAGAGCACAGCATGCGCAGTCCGTTCATAAAAACACGGCTATAAAAAAATATGCAGCAGTGTCGGCAGATTCTACAGTAGTCAAAAAACACGCTCCTCTTAATGTAAGGAAAAAGCCAGCGCTAAAAGCTACTAAACAAAAAACTGTGGCACGACCCACTGATAATAAAACGGTTACACACAAGAGAAGCAAAGCTACATCTGCATTGATAGAAGCAGCATTAGCTAAATCTACTTCGCACGAACAACCTGAGCATAAAGTCAAAAAACGAAAGAACAGGATAATTCATAAGTTTGGAATCAGTACTAAGGCAGCGGGGCTAAGCAGTGCTATTCTTGCAGGTGTACTTCTGGGAGGTTTCTTCGCTATAAATAACGTACCTAACTTGTCCATGAAGGTTGCTGCAACTAGAGCAGGAGTAGACGCATCAATTCCGGGATACAGACCATCAGGATTTAGTTTTAGAGGTCCAATTGATTACACTACCGGCAGAGTAACTGTGTCCTTCAAGTCAAATAGTGATAGTAGACAGTACGATTTAACTGAGCAAAACAGCAATTGGAACAGCGAAGCTTTGTTGTCTAATTATATTATTGCTCAAAGCAAGCAGTACCAGACCTTTTTAGACCACGGTAGAACACTATTTATATACGACGGCTCTAACGCAACATGGGTAGACAATGGCATATGGTATCAAATAGAAGGCCAGTCCTCACTTACCACCGACCAACTCATCCGCATCTCTTCAAGCCTTTAAATTTGTAACTTCTGACTTTCAAAAATATTATTATAGTAGCTTACGACTAGCTATTCGTTAGGCAGTAGAATCCATGCCTTCTTTAACGGGAGTCCAGACTACAGATTCAATTATTCTTGAATCTTGATCAACCGATACAGAGGCTGACATAGCCATCGGCTGTCCACGGAAAGAGCAAGACACACATTCTCCGGCAGTTAGAATACCGATTTCGCGTCTAGCAGCTTCGAGATTTGCGACTCTACTACGACTTTCGGTGCTATTGTATTCAAATAATGAAAATCTCGGACAACTAAATGTTAACTTAGCGCCATCACTGTCATTATTGGTTTTGTATCTAGCATAAGTGTTAGTACAGTCTTTATACGTCGGGGTAGGATCAAGGGGTGTTTTTTTGCTTCTACCAAACATATGGAATTATCTCCTTAAGTATACATAGTATATTGCACTATTATTCCTAAAATGTCAATATTCTATTCCGGAAGTCTTTTTCGGATTCTGTCCGAACCCATAACCTGCAAGATAGTCCACAAATCCGGAGTTCTATTTTTGCCAGAAATACTGACTCTAATAATTTTTGCAAAATCTACCAATGTCCCATTAAATTTGTCTGGGTTTTCTTTGTATTCTTTTCTGTCCAGTGAAAAATTGCTGTTTTTTGCTGCAATTTTAAAATTATCAAACCAAGCATCCTTATCGGCATCATAATTAAAGGTTTCTAAAAACGCGCTCCTAGATTGGGTAATTACTTCTTGATCAAAGCCAGATAACTCACCTCTAATATTACTACTGAAACGACCAGTAAATATCTCGTCATACATATATCCGTATTGCTCCGGTACGTCGCTCCATTTTGCTAAATCTTTCCGTGGTTTATCACCGCCTCGCTCAATAGCCAAAACCTGAGCAGTGTATTTTTCGTCCTTAAGCATTGCTTTATATAATTCTTTATCGTGAATTTCAGCCCACTTAAGTATTTGTTGGTTAAAATGTTCTTGGGGCAGGGCAGCAATCTCGTCTTTTGCGTAATCCTCTAGTTTCTTGATATCCAACAGCGGAGACCTGGATGAAGCCAGTTTTTTTAGGGTAAAAGGGAAGTCCTGAAGTTTTGCGGCTTGGTTCTGTCGATACCAATCTTCAAAATTGGAATTAGCTAAACCAAGTAAATAGGCTTTTATGCTCTTTAGAGGGTAGGCGGCCGCTCGCCAAAATGCTACATCGGCCTCTGGATCTTTACGCTTACTGAGCTTGCGCTTTCCACCGCCATTTGGATCTATTATAGAGATTACTGGTGTGTGAGCATACCTAAATGGTTCAATCCCCAAAGCTTGTGCCAGTTCAATATGTAGAGCGGTACTAGGCAGCCATTCTTCACCACGAAAGATAATCGTGCTTTGCATTAAAAAGTCATCTACAACATGAGCTAAATGATAAGTAGGCAAATGATCGGCGTTAGATTTAATTAATGGCACGTCCATATCATTTTCTGGTACTTCCATATGACCCTTTAGCTCGTCATTAAACTGTATCCTTTTGTCGTGAGAACCTTCTGATTTAAAGCGCAAAACAAACGGTTTTCCGGTGTCAAGCGCCTCTTGCACCTCGTCATCAGTCTTGTTGCGCCATAAAGCCCACTGGCCATAATATCCAGGACGTTGTTTTTTATTCTGTTGGTCTTTTACAGCATTTTGAAGTTCTTCGGAAGTTGCAAAGCATGGGTAGGCTCGATCTTTTTCTAGCAAATCTATAGCGTAGGCAAGATATATATCTCGCCTCTCACTTTGCACGTATGGACCATAATTTCCCTTAACCGTTCCGTCAGCTTGCAAACCCTCATCAGCAGAGAGTTCAAAAGCAGACAGCTGAGATACTATCAGTTCTTTAGATCCCTCAACTTCACGTTTTTTATCTGTGTCTTCAATACGTAACATGTATACACCGTCAGATTGTTTAGCAGTATATTGGCAAATCATCGCTGTAAACAAAGCTCCAGTGTGCATAAATCCTGTTGGACTAGGGCTAAATCGTGTTACCTCGGCGCCTTCTGGCAAATCCCTATTAGGATATTTTTGTTCTATCTCACTTCTGGTAGCTATCTGTCTGTTGTCTAGTAAAAGACTAGATATCTGCTGTTTTATATCGGAATTCATTAACTGTATTGTAACATTTTATTTATTGTTGGGGTCTATTTGTAATACATGCTTATCTGCGGAATTTGTTGCAAGAGATATAGAGTTTCAAAGTTCCTTGTTATTGATGCGCAATATATATACAATAGTCTTAAGCATTATGGAACAGAAAAACTCATTTGAACCTCCTTTAGACGTGACTAAAAGAAAGAATATATTTGAATCTATTGGTCGTTATTTAAAAAAAAGGCCACCAAAAAAGAGGTTATTAATAGTAACCGGCGTAGCTCTTGGTGTTCTAGGCGTAGGGGTAGGATTGCTCACAGTATTTGGTCCTACTGCAGCAGAGCCAGCTCCTGTCCAAGCTATTAAGAAAGTTGAAAAACCACCAGAACCAGTACTCAAGACTTCACCACTCACTGGTGCTATGGTGGACCCAGCTTTAACTGAACGCGCAGTAACGAGTGTAATGATTGAAAACAGCATGGATGCCAGACCACAATCTGGCTTAAGTGACGCAGGTGTTGTTTTTGAGGCTATAGCTGAGGGTGGAATAACAAGGTTTCTGGCTCTGTTTCAGGAA
>CAYVHE010000060.1:0-4090 GCA_964451085.1 uncultured Candidatus Saccharibacteria bacterium
GGAGCCAAACAGCATAAAGCGGGAAAACCGATGGATGTTTTAAAAAAAGAGCTGAGTCATTTCCGAGGACAGGTCTTATTACTCCTATTTAACAACTAACAAGACCGACCAACGGGAGTCCCGCAGGAACAGTTCTTTTTTAAAGACATCCAATAGTTGTTCTTCCCGCCCGCTGCGATTTTTTACACCACTCTTTGTTCGCATTAAAAAGTGGTAAACCTGGTCAATTTATTGACCACATACAAGCAAAAAATGCTACCATAAATGCTACTATATATACGCTGTTAACGAGTTAAAATAGGGTTATAAAAGTACAGACAGCTAAGGTCTGTAAATATCTTTTCGATGTTTTATGCTAACTACCTCTATATCGTTATGGTGTACATCAAACACAATTCTGTAATGCCCGACTCTGTATCTGTAGCTTCCGATTTTGGAATGTATTAGCTGTCTAGCTTGAACTAGTGGGTCGTCTTGTTCTATAAAAAACAAAAGCTTTTTACCAATGCGTTTCCGAGTTTCGTTATCTAGACTTTTTAAATTTTTCTGAGCAGAATGAGAGAAAACTAATCTGTACTTAGGCACTAAAGTACATCTCCGAATATCTCATCGAAGGTATATATTTCACCCTTCTTTACTTCTGCACGCGATTTTGCAATATCTTTGATATATTGCTCGTCCTTAAGAAGCAACAAGTCCTCAAGGATCTCATCATCTATAATAACCTTCCCTGTTAGCTTGCCTCGGCTCTTAATAAACAGGATATCCTCTTTGTTAAGAGACTTGATTGTTGAAGAAAGGTTGTTTCGCAAATCAGTTGTGTCGATTGTTTTCGTACTCATTATAATTGTACTTCCTTAATTACAGTTCAAGTGTACATTATACTGTACACTAATTCAAGCCCTACCCGGTAAAATACTCCCTTATTAGCTCGTAAATCGAGATTACCCTTACGTATTTTTAATAGAGTATCTCTGTTGCTTAGCCAAACAGTATAAAGCGGGAAAACCGATGGATGTTCTTCCCGCCCGCTGCGATTTTTTACACCACTCTTTGTTCGCATTAAAAAGTGGTAAACCCGGTCAATCTATTGACCACATGAAATTGGTGCTTTCTTCCAAAAAAGTAAATAGAAAGAGGTTGTCTAATAAAACAGAGGTGGTAATTCTGACAATTGCAGTATAATAGGGTCTTATGATTGTTCACGCTTCTATCCGTTCAAAAAGTTTTGGCTCTACCGAGTTGTATAAAGACCTCGATATACGGCTACAAGCCCACGAAAAGGTTGGTATCGTAGGACGTAACGGTACCGGTAAAACTACGCTGTTAAATATCCTGTCTGGTGAGGACAAAGACTATGATGGCAAACTTCAAATTAGAAAAAACCTAGTACTTGTCAGTAGTAGGCAGGAACATCACGAACACGAAGATGAAAAAGTAATAGACTACATAGCAGCTGGCCTGCCAGAATTTAGCGATTTAAAACACAAAATTGATTCCCTGCCCGACAAAATGGAACATAAGCCTCACTTAATGCAGCAATATTCTGATGCATTAGAAAGATTTACGCAGCAAGGGTACTTTAACATTGAGAACGATATTGTTAGGGCACTGGAAGAATACCAAGTACCAAGCGCAAAAATTGATGGCAAGATTAGTGAGCTAAGCGGTGGTCAAAAACGAATGATAGAACTGGTTAAAGTCCAAAGATCAAAGTCGCAACTGGCATTGATTGATGAGCCAACAAACCATATGGATTACGTTGCAAAGGCCTCGTTTATAACCTGGATGAAGCAAACTTCTAGCGCCGTAGTTGTCATCACACACGACAGAGATGTTTTGGCTGCGGTAGATAGGATTATTGAAATACGCGATGGTCAGGCATACACGTTTAAGGGTAATTACGAGCATTATTTGGCAGAAAATACCGTTACAGTTACCTCGCAGCTAAATGAATATCAAATCACCAAACAACGTATTGAAAACCTGACTAATGATGTCGTACGGTTTCGTAGACTAAAAGAAAAAGCCCGTAATCCAAGAACAATTTCACAGTTCAAAAGGTTGGAGAATACCGCAGTTAAAGACCTAGCCGAACTAAAAGCTAAAGACAAGCCAAGCTTTTGGATAGACAAAGAGTCTGCCAGTGGTATGAAAAATAAGGTTATTGATGCCTACGCCGAACATAAAACAAAGAATATAGCTATAAAGACACGTACGGGAGATTCGAGATCCAGCGTTAAGCTTATTGGTGTGCAAGACTTGGCTCTAGGGTTTGATAGTATCTTGTTTGAAAATGTTTCTTTCCAGTTGAGAGAAGGAGACAGAATTGAAATCCGTGGACGTAACGGAGTTGGTAAAACGACTTTGGTCCAGGCCCTACTCGCCAGCGCAGATCACAGCAAACCAAAATCTAACCAATATGACGGAGAAATTGAAATTGATTCTTCAGTGAGAATTGGCGTTTACGAACAGGAGCTAGCCCATGAGTATATGCGTGGAACTCTATCTAATACGATTGAGAAAACTTATCTAGATAAAGATCTACCTATCAACGATCAGAAAATCAAAAAACTGATGAGTGAATATCTGTTTGATCCTTTTGCTGATTTTGACAAGCCTGTAGCTAACCTTAGTGGTGGTCAAAAAGCGCGTTTGCAGCTAATTAGTATGCTAGCCGGAGAGCCTAATGTTCTTATTCTTGATGAGCCAACTAACCACTTGGATTTGCCAAGTATTGAAGAGCTTGAGGATGCCCTAAATCATTACTCAGGAGCAATAATATTTATTAGCCACGATAGCTACTTCACAGAGAACCTAAAAGCTAAAGTCATCAAAATCTAAACTAGGCACTCTTTTTGCCGGAAACGGCGTGGTCTATATTCCGTTACTGGTAGGTGTAGGTGTTGGCGTGTAGCCATCTACGTTGCACGGATTATCAATTGTAAGTCGTACTCTTCTGTATATTTTAGAGTAATTTGGTGCATATGCATCTGTTTGGTCTAGAAGCCCACCATCAATTATTTTACTAGGGGCTACTCCTCTTGTGATTAATTCTCGTGTTACTTTAGCAGTACGTTGATTGGCTAGGGTTATCGATGCTGCGTCTATCGTACCATCTCGGTCATTTACACCACCGTTCAAAGTAAAGGTCCAGTTTTTTGAAGCGTTCTTGATCGCAAACTCTGCCCAGTCATCGTATGTGGATAGAAAAATTGATTCAACTATACTATCCGGCTCGAAAAACATATCATCAACGTATGATGATCTCCACCCAGTTTCATCGGCTTTAGTATAATCAACAGTTGGAATATTTTTATCGAACATCATATACTTATAGTCGGATTGAACTAGACATGGAGTAACAGTGGCAACAGGTGTAGTAGGTGTAACGGGTGCAGTCGGTGTATCGGGTGTGCTAGAACTTGGTGCAGCGGCTGTCGTCTCTGTATCAGCTACTGTCTTCGGGACTAGTGCCAGCTTATCATTTGAATAAACGACGCCAGTAACTCCCCACCCATTGTCGTCCTCAACTATTAATCGCGCATATTTGGTTTTTGCGTCAGACAGTTCATACAAGAAGTAGTACTTGCCATTTTCTTTAGTAGATTCGAGAAGTTTGTAAGAGCCCTCAAAATTCTGTGCGATATTAGTCAAAAAATCTCGGTTGCTTTCATCGGTACCTGGTTGTTCAAGTAACTGCTGTACATCACCTTGGGTTGCGGCATTCATGAAGTTGTTGCTTACATTTTTTGCTTCACTAGTACGTCCGAACAATATGAAAAGCACGATGCCTGCTGTTAGTAGTAAAAAAACCACGCCGGCAATAATTGGTAGGATTAGCTTGGATTTTTTCTTTCCGGTGGCTGTTGGGATCATTGAAGAAGCTGTAGGAGTAGCGACAGGAGTAGGATTAGGAGACGGTGTTACTGTCGGCTGTCGAGGAACCCCTTGTTGGTTAGTATTTTGATTTTCAGGTTCCATACTGCGATATCCCCCTCTATTTACGTTAGCGTTATTATTACTTTTAAATATACCGGGCTATAGGCAATATCGTGGAGCTTTTTAGCTAGGTTTTCCTCTGTTAAAC
>CAYVHE010000061.1:0-4006 GCA_964451085.1 uncultured Candidatus Saccharibacteria bacterium
TTATTAATTTACTCTGTTTTGTATGCAAGTCAAGGCTTATTACAAAAAGACCTATTGCGCTAAAGTTTATATTATGCTATAATCTTTTCTTGGAATGAGTTACACACAACAAATACTACAAGAAATTGGCGAAACTGACATATATGAAATAGCCACTGGTCGCTTAACTAGTGAATTAACACCTGAAATACAGTTAATGAGAGAGGCTAGAGAACGTAGCATTTCCGAGAAAGACAAGTGTAGAATGGCAGAAAAAGGCGTTGATATGGCTCATGCCATTATTCAGATATTGTATAGTGATATTGACGAAAAAACTAAGCTACCATATGCACATTTAGTTTCAAAAACGCACATCAACGTCGGTAGAGATTCAAGTAATTATATAACAGACCATATAACTGGATTACCCAGTAAGTATACCGGGTATGAAGGAGGAACTATAGTAATTGCTGAAGTTCCTATTCCTTTTAGGTTTTATACTCCATTGGATGGAGAGGTGGACACCGATCGTGGACAACATAATTTTTTCTTGCGAGGTATTGAAATATTTTCTAATCTGAGGAAAATAGTTACTCATATTCCTCAGACCGCAGAAGTCGCTCAAATAGAACCTACAATAATAGCAACGAGTAAAGAGAATTTACTCGTTAGACAAGTTCTAGACGAAAAACACAGAGCAGACAGTATTTTTGCATTTAATAACACAGTAGGAATATTTCCTTCTAGAGCCCGTTTAGTGACGAGCTATATAGTTATGACTGAAGCAGAATTGCAAAAAACCAATCTAGACTTAAGACGAGCTTAGAGTTTTTTCAACTTGAATTGGGTGTAACGCTCAGCAGCTAGCCTAGTTAGTTCAGCGTCTTCATCTTGATTTACAAACTTCATAGCGTTTCCTAACAGAGGATGCACCTCTGTTAATTTGTCATGCATTTCCTTGACTAATTTACGGTACCCTGAGTGACCCTGAGGTGTAGTTCTTAATTCATGAAAATGAAAAGCCTGCCGGGCGTTATAACTTATTTTCCATCGCATTTTATGTCCTAGCAACGTGGCGTACTGTGCCTCGTTTTCGTAACCGGCTGCAATAAGAAGGCTGTGTAGCTCTAGTGATTTATCAAAACAATGCTGGAATTGATCTGTTAAGCTAGCGTCATCTACTAGTTTTGGCACTTCAAACCCGTACCGTGGAGTCAGTTGTTGCCATTCTAGGTCATTTACCATCCTATGCCGCTGCAAATCCCTAAATATACCGTAATCGCAAACTAGATCCCAGTTATAGTGGGCTTTTTCTAGCGCCCTACCCGGTTTATGCCGTCTGTTTAGCCGTTCTCCGATATAGCTATTAAATACTTCTTCTTTTTCTTCATAGTTCCACTTAGCAACTGCCTGTTGTATATCTCTTAAAGACATATCACTATGTTCATAGAGCATATCTGGCACTAAATCTAGTTCATTGGCAGGCCAGTGCGATATAAGTTCCACGTTGTTGATATTTTTAGAATTGGTAGTAGGCAACATTTTATCAGCTAGCTTTTTGACTTCGTTCCTTGTGTTGGCTTTATAAGCTATCATAGCTCCGCCGCGTTCTGGCTTGTCGGCGCGCTCTAGGAATGTACTAAGGACTTTTCTGGCTTCAGTAAGGATTTTCTGGCCCGTTTCTCTAGATTCTACTAAATCATCGCTCAAAAGATGCATAATTAAGCTTTCTAGAGCCTGACCAGAGGCAAAAATGCCAACAGTGGACTTAGTAGCCACTGGTAGTACTGTACGCACTGCATCGCATGCCTGTGCCCTTGTAGCCCCCATCCATGCCGCATCTTGGTCTTTTACGGACACCTTAGAGTTACTTCTTACGTAATCTGATAATTTATGAACAATTTCAGAATAAGTATCAAAAATGTTATCCATAATTTCTTTATATTGCTTTTTAAGCTTTGGCTTTAAGTTACTCGGTATTACATATTTATAATTACCTTCTTCGTCTTTTTTATCAAAATAGATATATCTTGTGGATTGCTCTAAATATGAGGCTAAACGTCCCCATTCAAGTTTCTTGGTTAATAAGTTGCTGGCGCCCTCCACTACTACGTGCTGGCCGACTAATTGTTGCACTGAATCGTCTCCGTATGCTGTAATTACCCTTTTTAGTAATTTTTCGTCTTTTTTAGCGGTTGAGCTAGAAAACTCATCCAGCAAAGTCACTCTTAAATCGTCGGCACGTCGGCTTAATCTTGCCATAGCTGCGGCCACTGTTACTGGGTTCATTTTGTCTGTAAAAGCATATACATTACCATCTGTGGTTGTTACGGCATCTTTCAGGAAGTCCTTTCCAGCATCACTCATAACCAACACGCCTTGAGTATTTTTTTCTATTAGGGTTTGATGCAGATTGCTTCCCGATTGGATAGAGCCTGGAGTTTTCGCAGGATTTGGCAACATTGGCTGAATTGTTTTCCAGACAATCTTATGAATCTGCTCTCTTGTCATAAATGTTTTGCTTCTTACACAGTCAACTCTTAAGAAATCTTTAGGAAATAGTGTGCACAAATCGTCATATACTTCTACGGATTTTTCTAAATGTTTGATGTCGGCTTCATGGATGTCTAGCTTTCTGTTATCTTTTTCAGCCCTAATGTGTAACAGCTGGTTTGTCGTTTGCGCGTCTACTCTGAGCACAATACTAGCTGTTGGACGAGGAATGCCCAGCATTTGATATTCAAAATTGTCCAGCCAGATAAAATATCCTCTTCTTTCCTCTGGATGAGTGAACTTCGTGCCCTGATGAGCCATATTGCTGCCCGTGAACCGATTAGACAACACTATTTTGCCATTGTTTAAAGCTTCAGCTATTGCTCTTCGTGCTGAGTATCTGTCCATGGCGTAGAAAACACTAGATGTATATGGGCCTACTTCATTTGTTGTGCCGTATTTGCCAGCTAAGTACTCTTTTACGAAGTAGCTAGAGTCTTTATCATATTGAGGAAAATCAAATGTAACAACGTCGTACCCTTCGGCTGCTAAACGTTTGGCTAATAGTTCAAATTGCGTGGTTTTACCGGAAGCGTCGGTTCCTTCTATTACAAAGAATTTTCCACCTATAATTTGGTTCGTCATGCTGCCATCCTTTCAAGATCTTCTCTTACATAAATAAACGCAGATAAAGGCGTACCTACTGAATTAATTTCGGCACTATGGACATTCCATGAGTACAAAGGTGTTGCGTCAGTATGGTCTGTTCGCATTTTTACTGCTGCTTCACGTACATCAAGTATATGATGAGGGGAGTCGTCTATATGAGCGGTAAATAGAGCCCTTTCCCCGGATATTTTATCAACCTCTATCAGCGCATCACCTTTAGTTAGGTGCCCATTTCCGTCGTGATTTCTGGGCAGTACTAATCCGTCAAATCTATTATCAAAATGTGTTTTTAAAAATCGTATTGTAGAAAATTCACAACCAGTTAAGGTCGAAGTATTAGCAACTATAATTGAACCCATCGTTTTAAGCCTGTCAATCTCTATATTTATCTCTTCTAGCTCTGCGGTAGCTTCTATGCTATCGTTTCCCATCATTCCTCGCAATAGAGTAGTGGTGAATTCCTGGATGCTACCTTCTATTCCGAAAAAGTCAGATCCATAATTGTGCATATGCTCTAGTTCTGCAATAGTGTTACCCGATAACGCTGCCATGCCCTTAAACGATTCCCTTACAACTTCGTCAAGGTCAACGGACACTATAATGTCATTGGTATTAGCAACAACTTCAGAGTTTACAACACCTAATACACCATCTATTGGGGACGCATCATCAGTCTTGAAAATAGAGTTCCAATATTCTACTAGTTCATCTTCACTAGGGGCCTGAAGAACTTCTGGGTTTGATAAACCTAGATTAAAAAATTCTAATGCTTCAGGATAATTAGTTAAACTTTTTCTGTGTTCTGCCAATATATCAGGATTTTGTCTGTATTTAATCATAGCTTAATCGGCTTTCTGCGCTTGTC
>CAYVHE010000062.1:0-3816 GCA_964451085.1 uncultured Candidatus Saccharibacteria bacterium
GTGCTGCTTTTTATTGTTTTAGTGCAACACGCTGAATCGAAGCGTTGCGAGACTAACTTCGAAACCGCGCCCGTATCTGTACAAATGTACTGATACAACCCCAGTGTATAACAAATTTATTCACTATACAATACTTTTATGCTTTTTTTTATCGTGAGTTATCCACAGTTTATACACAAAGATGACCCCACGTATGAGGTCATCTTTACGAATACACTTACTTTTTACTGGTTAGTAAAAATATTAGCTTATCTTTGAAATCTTAATTCTAGTTTGCTGTTGTCTGTGGCCACGAACTTTATGAACTCGTTTTTTTGCTTTATACCTTATAGCCATTACTTTATCTGCCTGAATACGAGGATCAACTATACTTGCCGATACGCTAGATTCAGATAGCTCAGGTGTACCTACTGCTATATCCTTGCCGTCTATTAGCATTAACGGAGTAAACGATACTGTTTTCTTATCTGTATTCAGCAAATTAACTTCAAGTACATCACCTTCTGATACTAAGTGCTGTATGCCACCAACTACTATTACTGCTTTTTTCATTATTTCTCCTAAATCTCAAGATATACTACCAAAACTACCTCTGTTTGTAAAGAACAAAGTTTTAAATTTTACTAATTCCTATTCGCAATTCTGCCCCTACTACTACAGTACTAGTCTCGTAGTCCATCTTCTTATCTGTAAAATCTATACCAGTAGCTAGGGTTTCGGTTTGTATGTACTCTTTGTGTTTACTTATTGCATCCGTAACATCTTTATCTTTAGCTAGCAGCTTTAGAGTTATTCTGTCATTAACGTCTAAACCAGCGTCTTTGCGAGCCCTTTGTACTAACCGCACAACTTCTCTCGCCCTACCTTCCCTCTTTAACTCAGCTGTTATATGCAAGTCTACTTCAATAGACTCCTCACCTTTAGTAGACCAATGGACCTTTTTGACATTTAATTCTTCCTTTAGTATATCCAAATAAAGATTAATGTTTGGGCCCAGATCCTCGCCGCCTTTTATAGTAATCGATTGTAGTGGCTGTCGAACCTTTAGTTGAGCTTTTGATCGCTGCGACAAACCTTCATTCACGACACCACGCACAAAATCCATTTCACGTATTACCTGCTCATCAACATGACCAACTTTTGGCCAATCACGTAAATGCACAGACAATTCGCCTGTCAAATTTCTATACAATTCTTCTGCCAAAAAAGGCGTGAATGGGGCTAGCACATGAGCAAGTTGCACTAGCACATAGTGCAGTGTTTTATATGCCAAAGCCTTGTCATTATCGTCTTCAGATTTCCAAAATCGTTTTCGTGATCTTCTGACATACCAGTTGCTTAAGTTATCTACAAACGGCAATATATGTCTTACAGCACTCTGTAAATCGTACTTATCCGTTGCATTTTCTACATCATGTATTAATTTATGAGTTTTGGATAATATCCAGGAATCTAGGATATTTTGACACTCAGTTGTATGGTCATTTATTTTGCCATCCCACTCCCAGCCATCAACTTCTGCATACAATGTAAAGAAATCAAATACGTTCCATATCATGCTCAATTTTCTAGCAACATCACTCACGTCTTTATCAATTAAAGCAAAATCCTCACCATTTAAAAGTGGTGAACCAAGCAACAAAAACCTTAAGGAATCGGCACTATATTCATCCATTAGAACATTTGGATCTGTGTAATTTCCGTAGCTTTTACTCATCTTTCTGCCATCATTACCAGCTATCGTTCCTGTCACAATTACGTTCTTAAATGCGTTTTCACCAAATAGCCCTACCCCTAGTGCATGCATATAGTAAAACCAGGCACGTACTTGTGCTACATACTCAACTACAAAATCAGAGGGGAAGTTCTCTCTAAACTTCTCTACATTCTCAAAAGGATAATGCAGCTGAGCGAAGGGCATTGAGCCTGCTTCAAACCAACTATCCATTACCTTATCAATCCGTTTATATTTGATATCTCCTACAGTAAAACTGATATCGTCTACCCAAGGTCTATGATAGTCATCTAATTTTTTACCTGATAGTTGCTCTAACTCTTCATAACTACCGACTATCTTAATTAGTTCTTTACCATTTTTATCTACACCTTTCCATACAGGCATAGGTGTAGCCCAAAAACGATCACGACTTAGGTTCCAGTCTGGTGCTGACAACATAGTTTTTTCAAAACGTCCATTTTTTATATGCTCCGGATGCCAGTTAATGCTCCCGTTCTGTTCAAGCATATCTGTTCTTTGACCGCCTATATCCATAAACCAACTTGGAACAGCTCTATACATAAGTTTGGTATTACAGCGGTGACAATGTGGGTAACTGTGCGTTATATAATCAATTTTTAACGCTACCCCGTCAGCTAACAGGTCTTTTGCAGTCTGTTTATTTACATCCCACACGTTTTGACCCTTCCATCGGCCAAGCGTGAATACGCCGTATTCATCAGTAGACATCACCCAAGGAATATTCTGCTGCTTAGCTAATTCGTAGTCCTCTTCACCATAGGCGGGAGACTCGTGAGCTATACCCGTTCCGTCCTCATCATTTACGAAATCTGCGTGCCAAATTTTAAAGGAATTTTTAGGTTCTATCTCTATTTTGAATAAAGGTTCATACTCTAATCCAACTAATTTAGACCCCATTATTGTACCTAGTTTGTTGTATTCCAAACTGTTGTGCTTTTCGTCTGTCATAACATTTTCGACTAAGCTATTAGCAATTACTAATACTTGATTTTGATAATTTATGACAGCATACTTTATTGTTTTATTTACAGCAATAGCACTGTTAGAAGGCAATGTCCAGGCTGTTGTAGTCCACGCAACAAGATATATTGGATTTTTTTGAATTGGTAAATTTGAACTATTGATTAGTTTAAATATTGATTTATCGGTTAATGGAAACTTAACATATACACTAGGATCAGTGTCGTCTTGATACGAGTTGTCCATTGCTATTTCTGCTTTGGAAAGCGGAGTGGCATCACGAGTACAATACATCAGTACTTTTTCGCCTTCGTATATTTTTCCTTTTTCATGCAGTGTCTTAAAGGCCCACCAAACTGATTCCATATATTCTTTATCCATAGTCTGATATGCACCCTTAAAATCTACCCAGCGGCCAATACGGTCAATAGTGTCTTCCCATAAACTACCCGTCTGCACCATATTACTTCTGCAGCTAACGATATAATCTTCTAACGATATTTTGGTTCCGATATCCCGCTTATCTGTAATACCCAGTTTTTTCTCTGTATAAACTTCTGCTGGCAGACCGTGGCAGTCCCATCCCCACCTACGCTCAACTCTCTTACCTTGCATCGTCCAAAATCTAGGCACAACATCTTTTATGATGGAGCTTAGGAGTGTGCCTACATGTGGCTCACCGGTGATAAAAGGCGGACCATCATAAAATACATAAGAATTATCCTTTAGTCTAAGTTCTATTGATTTTTCAAAAATCTTATTTTTCTTCCAATAGTTTACTAGATCCTTCTCGTAAACTATTGCTTTTCTTCTTGTACCACTTTTGAATTTCATGTAATCCTCTTTTTTTTAAATATAAAAACACCTGGTATTGCTGGATCCGAGAGATTTCAGGCTCTAGGAGGTACCATCCAGCTTCCAGATGAATATCACTGGCGCTTTAGTTTAAATCTTTTACGCAGATTCACGAGAAGCTCTACTAACCTATTGTGGTGTTCCTCTTCCTGCTTAGCGGTAGATAGCCGCTAGTTAACTCTACTAGTTAAACGCATTTACAAGTATATTTTACACTGATACTGTCTGTTGTTCAACTAGCA
>CAYVHE010000063.1:0-3801 GCA_964451085.1 uncultured Candidatus Saccharibacteria bacterium
TAGTTATCACTCAGACGAGCTAAACAGACAAAATACGGCACTAGCTAGGCCTTTTGCAGTTGCTCTGGGTTACAAAAAAGATAATTTCTAGCATAACCGAGTAAGGTTGTATACAATATATATAATGAAAGAGATAGATAAAGCGCGCGAAGTGCTAAAGGCTAAATTTGATAAGCTGGATGATAAAAAAGCTATTTTTAGAGAACCAGAAATTAAGTCTCTATTTTCTAAGCTTAAATCAGTAGATACTGACAAACGAGCTGAATATGGCAAAGCCTTGAATATTCTAAAGGTTGAGATAAGTTCTTGGGTGTCTAAAGCAGAAGAAATAAATCAAACCTTGGAGCCGATAGACGTATCAGCCCCACGGGATTACAACACTGAGGAGAACAAAAAGCCGCGTTTAATGACAAGTGACAAAGGAACTCAGCATCCACTGGTAACTGAGACAAACTATATCTGTGATATATATCAGAGAATGGGGTTTGTTGTTGAAGAGTCACGGGAAATTGATGATGATTACCATATGTTTACAAGCTTGAACTTCCCACCAGATCACCCAGCCCGAGATGATTACGATACCTTTATTACAGACGAAGGGTTAGTGGCCCCTGCTCATACTAGTACGATGCAAAATCGACTTTTACAGAAGTATAAGGCAAACCTAGAGAAGGATGAGCCTATAGCGGTTGTTGTGCCGGACAGAGTTTTCAGAAATGAGGATTTGGATGCTACGCACGAACATACTTTTTATCAGATAGAGGGAGTCTACGTTGGGAAGGGTGTAACAGTAGGAAATTTGATAGCAACGCTTAGCGCTTTCATGAATGAATACTTTGGGCAGGAGTTGAAAACTAAGTTGCAGCCTTTTTATTTCCCATTTACCGAGCCAAGTTTTGAGTTTGCTATTGAGCGTCCTGATGTACTTAAAAAAGACAATTCTGAGGACCAGAAATGGTTAGAACTGTTAGGTTGTGGCATGATTCACCCTAACGTACTGAAAGAAGCTGGAATTGACCCAGATGTTTACAATGGTTTTGCTTGGGGCAATGGAATTGAGAGAATGGTTATGATGAAAAATGGCATAGAGGATATTCGCCATTTTGAATCGGCAAATCTAAAATTCCTAGGGCAGTTCAGGTAGAGCGAATGAGGAATATCGAATGACGAAAGACGAAAGAAAGCCTAAAATCAAGAAGTTTACCGATCTACATGCATGGCAACAGGCAAGAATATTAGCTAAGAATACTTATAGGCTGACCTGTATTTACCCAAAAGAGGAGAAATACGGACTAATAATCCAGATGAAGAGAGCATCAGTATCTATTGCTTCGAACATAGCCGAAGGTTTTAAGCGCGATTCAATGAAAGACAAAGCACATTTTTATGTTATGGCTCATGGTTCTCTTACAGAGCTACAGAACCAATTTATCATTTCTAATGATTTGCAGTTTATACCAGACAACCATTTCAAAGATATAATGACATTAACTGATAGAGTCGATGCACTTTTGAATGGACTTATAAAAGCTACAAAGGAGCGCATCTAACATGTATAATACGTTATTCTTCATTCTTCATTCTTCCTTCTGTGGGGGTTTACTATGAAAGAGGTAGAGATTCCGTGTGTAGGGTATAGTATCAAAGCGGATTGGTATGAGGGGAACAAAGACGAAGTATTACTTGTATTGCCTGGATTCACCTCTACAAAAGCTAAATACGCCGACATGGTTCAGACAATCGTTGAACAAACAGGTATTTCCGCCCTAGTTATAGACTATTCAGGCCACGGAGAAAGTCCGTTTGATATCAATGATTTAACAAGAGCACAGAATTTTGCAGAAGTAATCAAAGCTTACGATTGGTTAGTCAAGAATAAGCCAAATTTAATAATATCTGCCATGGGAACTAGTTATGGCGGATTTCACGCTGCTAACCTGACAAAATACTGTGAGTTAAACAATATTATTTTTAGAGTACCGGCTAGTTATCCTGAAGAGACGTTCTTCAATGTTATTGGTGAGATGGAAGATGCCCATAGTGAATCTTATAGGAACGATCCTGCTAACTACGTTGATCATTGGTTATTTGACCATGCATACACAATTCAAGGTAAGGTTTTTGTAATTACCCATGAGTTGGACGCAATTTGCCCGAAGGTTGCAACAGCACCGTTCATAGAAGCTTTTAATGCTGATCATTGGGAAGCGCCAGGATTTAAACATGGTCTTGGTCAGAGTGAGGCCACAGATAAACAGATTACTGCTTATTATCTAAAAATTGCGGACTGGATAAACGGATGAAAACGATTTTAATTACAGGTTCAAGTAGAGGGATCGGTAAGGCAATTGCTTTGTTGGCAAGTAAAAATGGTTGGGAAGTTATCATACATGGACGTACAGATTCAGACGAACTGAATAAAACCCATCTAGAAATTGAAGGCTCCAGGAAGACGTTTTTTGATATCGCAAACAAGGACGACGTTAACACTGAAATCTCAAAACTTGGGAATATAGACGTGTTAGTGAATAACGCCGGAATAGCTCGTAATTTTTTGAAAGACGTACGGGAAATGGATGACGATAAAGCACTTGAGGAATACAAAACAAATGTGCTTGGAACTATTCATTGTATTCAGGCCGTTCTACCTGGTATGCAACAAAAGGGAAGCGGTTGTGTTATAAATATAAGCTCAATTAAAGGTCACTATAATCTATCTACGTTAAGTACTCTGTCTTTTGGGGCTTCAAAAGTAGGTATTATTGCTATCACAAAATCACTAGCAAAAGCATATCCAAAGATACGCTTTAACAGTGTGTCGCCAGGGTATATAGAGACAGATCAAGTTAGTGACTGGAACGAGCAAACTTTTAAGAGAATTAGTGAAGGTACAATTATGGGTCGTATAGGGCAGCCTAACGAGGTAGCGGGCTTGGTTATGTTTTTAGCCTCACCCGAAGCAAATTATATAACCGGTGCAGACTATTTGGTAGATGGCGGATATTCTTTGGAGGGCAAGTAATGATTGTTATAACAGGGGCTAGTGATGGATTGGGTAAGCAACTGGCAAAGCTTTATAAAGAGGCAGGCAAAACTGTTGTCAACGTTTCACGGTCTAAGTCAGAGTACGCGGATCATAATTTTCTACATGATTTGCGTGAGGGCGACGAAATTTCCGCTGCCGCAAAGGAAATTCGTAAAATAGATGAAATTTTGGAAGCAATAGTAAACAATGCCGGCGTTATGAGCATCGAAACATTAGGAAATATGACACCTAAAGAGGTGCGCCGGTTGATGTCGACCAATGTTGAGGCACAAATTTTGTTAGTCTATAATCTTCTTGACCGCATAAAAAAGGACCAGACAGATATTGTGAATGTTTCTTCTACCCAAGGCACCAAGGGTGCTGTTGGCCAAACGATCTATAATGCATCTAAATGGGCAGTGAGGGGCTTTAGTGCTAACCTGCAGGCTGAATTCGCAAAGTCACAGAATAGGGTAATTAGTTTTTGCGTTGGTGGTTTTGAATCGGAAATCTTTGAAAAATCAGCTGGATATAGAAGTAAATCATTCGGTCCTTCAATGAATCCTACAGATATTGCATCTTTTATGAAGCAAACTCTAGACTTACCGAAAAACATGGAAGTTTCCGAAGTAATAATTAACAGAAAGAAAACGACGTAGTATGAAGTTTAGTATAGATATGGCTCAGTATTTTAGTAACGTTGACTTGGTGTCTTTGCCAAGAGATGAGGTTGTCCAAAGATTGGGTGCACAGCTTGGGTCAATAGAAGAAGTGAC
>CAYVHE010000064.1:0-3792 GCA_964451085.1 uncultured Candidatus Saccharibacteria bacterium
ATACCGGCAAAATAGGCCAAAAAACCTATTAACGCAACAAAAATCAACATCAACAAAACGGTTTTTCGCTTATTTGATTCTATTTCAGAATACATAGTAGTATGTCGTAATACGTATAGCGTATTACGTATTTCTTCCTTTCGCCGTTTTAATCATTCCATTTATCATTTTACTTATATCCGTTGCCTCATTCTCTAAGACCACTATATCCTCTCGTTTAATATATCCCAGCTCCTCCGCAATATACAAATGGCTTATGGTCTCAGTTAACGAGCCTAATCCCATTATATAGAAGTGGCCTTTATCCTTTGCACTAGCCCTGGAGAAACCCTCAGCTATGTTGGAAGGCACAGAAACCGCTGATCTTCTTATCTGGGATGTAAGACCAAACAGTTCCTCTCTAGTAAAAGTGTTCGATAAATTGTATATACTTCCTACGAATTTCTTTGATTTCTGCCAAGTACGAAGCTGGGTGAAGCTTGATATTCTGCTTTGAGCCCTTGCCTTGTCCATACGATATACATCCTACATATTAAATTCTACGAAATACGTCCTACTTTATGTGTCATACGCCCTACGCTATACGTTCTACGTCATACATTCTACTTTCTACGTTCTACGGCTAACTAGAATTTTACGTCTACTGGCTTCTCAGCTGCGGCTTGCTCTGCATCGTCTAGTTCGTAGAACTCCCTTGCGCTAAATCCTAGCATTTTTGCAAATATTACAGTAGGGAAAACCTTGATCTTAGTATTAAGGTCTCTGACTGACGCATTATAAAATCGACGTGCAGCCTGAATTTTATCCTCTGTATCAGTTAATTCGTTTTGCAAATCTTGAAAGTTAGTATTTGCTTTCAAATCTGGATAAGCTTCAGCGACTGCAAATAGGCTTTTTAGCGCGCCTGTTAACATATTATCTGCTTTTGCTGTATCTGCTACATTCCCTGCACCTGTCATAGCTGCTCGAGCTTTTGTTACTTCTTCAAAAACTGTTTTCTCGTGCTTGGCATAACCCTTAACTGTCTCTACTAAGTTGGGGATTAAATCTACTCTTCTCTTAAGTTGGACGGTAATATCGCTCCAAGACTCGTCAACCCGAATTTTTGACTTAACTAATCCGTTATAAATTCCAACTACTGCTACTACTAAAACACCTGCTACCGCTAAAAGTACCCAAACCATATTTTTCTCTCCTTATTACTACTATTAATTATACCACTTTTTACTAAAGGCTATTTACCGGACTGGCTTATGACTTTTTTGGCGATATTATGAAGGACTTTCGCTCCTCCGCTATCACCTACCGTCTCAAAAGCTCTTAGAATTTCTAGAGGTACTGCAAATATAACGGTGTTAGATTGGTCAGAACTAAGATCATTTAGAGTTGCCAAAGTTCTCAAGTGTAGTGCTCCAGGAGTTTCTGCTAATTTCTTTGCTGCGTCTGCTAAGTTTTGTGATGCCTGCAGCTCACCTTGTGCCTTAACAATTACTGATCTTTTCTCTCGCTCAGCCTCTGCCTGTTTAGCTATAACGCGCTTCATGTCGTTTGGCAATTCAACATTTTGAATATTCACGTCAGCAACATCAATACCCCAAGGTTCAGTAGCGGCATCCACTATTAATTTTATCTCTTCACTAATTTTATCTCTTTCGCTTAGCAAAACATCTAATTCTACTTTGCCCACAACATCGCGCAAAGCAGCTTGCGCGTACTGCGCGGTTGCTAATCTATAGTTCTGAACATCAAGTACTGCTTTAATGATGTCTGATACCCTAAAATATACGACAGCATCAACGTTAATAGTAACGTTATCTTTAGTGATGACTTCTTGCCTGGGAATATCAACAGTCGTAAGCCTCATATCAACTTTTATCATATGGTCAATACCAAACGGGATAATAAACCTAAAACCAGCAGTTTTAGTGCTACTGTATTTACCAAACCTTAGTATAATTCCTTGCTCGTACTGCTTTACAATCCGAACCCCTGTCACGAATACGAACAGCAACGGAATCCAAAAGACAAACATAAACCCTATAATCGCATCCATAATTTCCTCCACTTAGTTATTAGTTAAATTGTATCATAAGTTTAGTGTTTCTACCTTATAAAGGTGACCTGTATCAATCAGTAAAAAGTCTCTTTGTAGTTTTTACTTTTGACCCGCCAGTTCTAGACCTTTTTAGTTCAAAAAACCTAGAACTACTGGCTAAATTGTGCAGTCCATCCCACAATTTTAAGCCCTCTTCTAAGTCTGGTAATCCTTGCAGCACTGGACCAAAATAACCTTGTTTCTCGCCAGTTTCATTAACAAATACTATTATTGGTACCCCGACATCCTTGCCAACCACTTCAAAGGCATTTTGCATACTTTCAGTTATTCCTTTATCAAAAGAGCTGTCATTTGCTGCTTGTAGGTAATCTTGGCTTAAGTTTAATCTGTTTAGTACTTCGGACATGAATTTATCGTCGTCAAGTGTGCTATCTATAAAATATGCTCGGCCGAACTCTGTGTACAGATGCCCCCGTTCACCGTCATCATTTTTGACTATAGACTCGATTATTCTGTGGACTTTGTGCCCAATGTTATGAGTGTCTAAGTGTCCAGTGCTATCTCCCCCAACCAACTCATTGTTTTTGATTGCAAGACTAAATGGTCGCCAAAGGATGTCTAAATTTCTGTGTTGCTTTATTTCAGTCAACCATCTACTTGTTACCCAGCACCAAGGACAGCTTGGATCATAATAAAATTCAATCTTTTGCACGATACATACCCCACGTTATATTTGTGATTCTAATTATACAGCCTTACAAACAAAAAACCGGCACGAAGCCGGATTTTAGTTTGGTGGGTGATGAGGGACTCGAACCCCCGACCCTCGCAGTGTAAATGCGATGCTCTAGCCAGCTGAGCTAATCACCCAAGTCTTGTAGATTCTACTATTTTTTATAAAATAAAACAAGAGTTAAAATATCATTAGAACCCGTAAGTATGTTACACTGTAATATATGATTAATAAAACAAAAGAACAAAGAATTTCTTGTAAGCTGAGAGCTCAAGGGCAGTCAATTAATCAAATCGCCAAAAAATTAAAAGTTAGTAAAAGTTCAGTTAGTGTGTGGGTAAAAGATGTTAAATTAAGCCATAAACACATATTAAAGTTAAAAAAGAACAGCCAATCTAAGTCATCAATTAAAAAAAGACGAGAATCCAGATTGAGGAACGAACAAATCAAACGAGATATTCTGATAAATAAAGCTAGAGGCGAAATAGGCTGTATTACGAGACGTGAATTATGGGTAATTGGAACCATGCTGTATTGGGCTGAGGGCGGTAAAACTCAACGTATGGTTCGTTTCTCGAACGGTGACCCCGAAATGATAAAAGTAATGATGCGATACTTTATGGAAGTTTGTGGTATACCTATATCAAAAATTCATGGTTACATACACATACACGAACACTTAGACTTCGTTAAAGCCGAGTCTTATTGGCAAAAGATTAGTGGTATACCAGATGAACAGTTCTATAAAACATACAGGAAGTCCAAAACTAAAAGCAAACGAAAAACGTTGCCGTATGGTGTAATGGACATATATATTATGGACGTCAAGTTGTTTCTAAAAATAAAAGGCTGGACAGCAGGAGTATTCTCAGATTTGAATTTATTAAGAAAGCTATAAGTGATAGAATATAGCCTGTTAGCGCGAGTGGTGAAATGGTAGACACGTTAGTCTGAGGGACTAATGCCGCAAGGCGTGGAGGTTCAAGTCCTCTCTCGCGCACCA
>CAYVHE010000065.1:0-3768 GCA_964451085.1 uncultured Candidatus Saccharibacteria bacterium
AATAAAGGCGAAGTTATAATTAGACAAGTTGGTCAAAATAAACTTTCTGGCGCCGGAACCTACCTTAGTAAAAACTACACAATCCACGCAGCAAAAGCTGGAATTGTTAAATTTGTATCTAGACGAAAGAAAAATTTCACAGGCAAAACAGTCCCCCGCACCGAAGTAATCGTCGAATAAACTCTACTCCTATTTGCTACAAATTTTATGTCTCGAAATATTCGTAACCATTTGATTCGTCTGGATATCTTCTTCTGAAGTTGTCTATCATTACTTTGGCATAAGATTCAACACCGCCGTACACTGCAGAGTCTTCAACTGTTATGGTAATACTCTCATCTTTACTTTTCATATCGATAATATTATTTCTAATTTTATCAACAAAATTATCTGTATTTTGTTGTACAGCTTCTTCGCCAAACCTCTCTACCATATCTGAGTATAGATTTTCAAAACTTCCAGACACACCCCCGTCATGCTCAGCTACTGATTTCAAAAAACCACCAGCCTGTTCATCATTGGCATAATTTTTAGGTATAACTGTAAGAGAATCTAATAGGCCTTCAAGTCCAACGTGATCTACTATGTCTACCATAAATTTCGACTCATCGTAACCGCCTTCCATATCGAAGCTCGATTCAGGGTTATATCCAGTCAGCATCTCCATACCTGCAAAAAATCTCTTTATGCCTACATACCCGTGATTATTTCCTGAAAAATGCTCTGCCCTCAACTCTTCTAGTGAGGTCCCCAAACCTGTGTGTACATCGCTTATTGCAAGTCTGTTTCTTGTATGAGTATATTCGTGCTGCACTATAGCTACGTCTCTTTCCCTGTCACGACCTGTATAATACTTAGATCTATCTTCTTCTGGGTATAAAACCTTCTCAGCCGTAGGTAATGACAGGCATAAATAAGATGTTCCATCCTCAAATGTATTCACCCAGGCTGGAGCAAACAGATCTTCTCTACCAGTAGCTTCAGCGAATTTTCTTCCATTATCAACAAGCCCGGACTCGTAATCTTCCAGGTATGTTCTCTCTACTTGTGTGTATTCGTATGGCGTGTCCTTATCAAGATACTCGTCGACCCTTGGATGCAAACCATAAAGTTGCGACCCATCATTGTCTACGATGCTCAGAACCCTCACCTCCATTTCTTTTTCTTTAGAGGTTATTCCTAGTTTTTTTCGAAGCTCATCAAATTCAGGACCACGAATATAATTTTCCATTTCATTAGTAACTTCCGGCTGTGTGAATCTATCTATCGCTTCCTTCACTTTTTCGTCTGGCACCTCATGCCCTGAAGATTCCATCATTTCTGCAAATCTTGTATTTTCCCCAACCGATAGCATAACTAAATCAGCAATATATTCCTTCTCTTGCGTATACTTACCTACATCCTTTATCTCTGACAATTTAGACATCTTTGCTGCAATAGAGGTCATAACGAGCATGTTTTTTTCGCCCTTTAGTGCACTTTCTTCTATTTGGAACTCATCAATAAGTACGGTTAGTGATTCTTTGATTCCTTCCTTATTCTCAATTTCAACACCTAAATCAGATACTGACTCTACGATTCTTTCTGATTCAACTTCAGGACTGAGCATTTGCTCAGAAAATTCAATACTTGGATTTTCCATTTGTGGGGGTGGTGCAGTAAGTGTTTCTGGCATGATTAGTTATCTTTTTGTTTTTACTTTAACTGTTTAAATATAGCACGTATTAACAAAAAAGTCAACTTTATTGCGCACTATTTCTGGGTTTGTTCTGAGTGATCAACTGCTAAACGGGCGGCGTTCAATACTCCTAATTTTGATTCAACCGTTTTGTGCGTTGCTCCTAGTCTTATAAGATCATTCAACTTAAACCCGGCTTCTTCTATTTTCCTAAAGTCAGAAGACACCAAAGCACCAACATTTTTTTCACCTTCTTTTTCGCCGAGTATAAATGCATAGTTAAGTTGAACATCCTCGCCACTACGCGCTATCCCTCTCTCCCATAATTCCTTAAAATACACTGTTGTTCCAAGATAAACTCCCTTACGCAAAGCTATGCCATTGCAAGAACACTCAGGATTTGTTGAGTCATCACGGACTGTACTTGCTTCAGTCAAATCATATAAGGCGTCTAGCAGCTTCCTTCCGTTCCCTTCTATTTCATCACCGACTGTAGCAAGTCCTTCGCTTTGCAGATTAGTAAGATACTTAACAGCATTATGTGTCTCGCTGCCTTCGTCCTGGGGTATAGCTATCATAAGATTCGTAGCGCTATTTTCTCTACGTTGTATTACGTTAGGGGGCTCACCTGACATATGTGTTTGACCAGGAGGGTAAAAATCTGGGCCTGCTAAATTAAAAGCATATCTATCAAGTTTTTCTAGGGCATCTGCTAGTAGAAAACCTACGGATGTGCCTTCATGCGTTTTGAGCAAGTTAAGCCCTTGCTGCATCTGGTCTACTCCTGACGGTTGACCTTGTTCTTCACCGAATTCTACCATAATATATATTCCATAATTTATGCATATTATAATATATTGCCAAGCAATATTCAAGAATTGATTGCAAGATTTATAGCACGCACCGATTTACAGAGAGCCATCCGCTTGCTTTTCGAAGACGCTTATGGTATCATCGCGCTAGAGATAAAAAAATAAAAAAAGGAAATAAAATGTCAGACATAGGACCAACGGCAGGAAGCCAAAGTGGTACCCCTACTTATACGAGTATAAACATAGCCAAAGACTGGATTACCAATAATCCACCCAATGGACCTCAGGTTGCGGGCAAAGACGGAGTTATTAAAAATCTAACCAGTGAAGCATACGCTAATATAGAAAAAGCTCAATCGCCTGCCGAGGTACAGAAAACTATGCTAAACTTTCTTAACGCATACTACACAGAGACAAATGCCAGTGGTCTGATTAGTCAAATTGATACTCAGTCTCAAATTTATAATGCGACAGCATCGCCAGCCACACTTCCTGCACCTTTAGATAACACTTTGGGTCCTACTTCTATTGCAGAGATTACTTCTCAAGACACCCAGCCATCAACTACTACAAACTTAGATAAACGTTTTGAAGGGTCTTCTCCTGTTCAAGATACTACTGCACTTGGTCAAGGCGTTAACGAAACAGTAAACAATGATGCTATTACAGCGAATAATAGAGATATGGGTAGGATGACAGGAGCAGAGATTGCAGCCGAGAAGTTTAACGGCAGCGTTGCAGCAAGAAATGAAGCCGTTGCAGCAAATAATAGAGATATGGGCAGAATGACAGGAGCTGAAAGAGCGAATGTAAATTTAGAAGATACAATATCTAAGAGCAGAGTTGATGTATCTCAAGGCGGGAGCATAACCCAAGAAATAATGAACATGGCCCCTGGTAAAATTACAGCCCAGCAAGCCTATGATATTTATCAAAAAAATAAAGACCTAATAGCCGAAAAAATGGGAGACAAGGTCTACACCATGGCAAACGGTGACTTAGGGCTAACAAACCCTGGTAAGCAAACTCTTGATTTTAACGTAACAAATCAGCTAAAAAAGGATGTTCAAGCCAGTACCATAGCAGGTGCTGTAGCATCAGTCAATGACTCTGAAGCCCTTAACATGATTAGCGCATCTAATAATATGACTAGTGTTGCGGGTGCTGTAGACGAGCAATCTCCAATTGACTTAGATAGGAATTTTACCGGTAATGGTGCTATTGGAGTTGATATTTCAACACTATATGTAAATCAATGTAATAAAAAAAAGATAAAAA
>CAYVHE010000066.1:0-3712 GCA_964451085.1 uncultured Candidatus Saccharibacteria bacterium
AAACTAGTTAAAGATGTCACAGAAAGACTTACAAAGCTGGATGATACAAATAAAAGAGTTGTTGATGTGGCAGAGGAGTTAAAACAGTTGCAGAATGTGCTGCAGAATCCTAAACAGCGCGGAGTATTAGGGGAATTTTACTTAGAACAGATATTACAGAATCTACTTCCGCCGTCTTCCTATTCCTTGCAGTATAAAATCAGTGACGGCAATATAGTAGACGCAGTAATACACTTAGATGATAAAATTCTGCCAATTGATAGTAAGTTCTCTTTAGAGAATTATAATCGTTTAGTAGAAGCGAAGCCAGCAGAGAGGGCTACATACGAAAAAGCTTTTAAAGAAGATTTAAAACGCAGAATAGACGAAACCTCGAAATATATTCTCCCAAAAAAAGGTACGCTCGACCAAGCATTTATGTTTATACCAAGTGAGGCAATATATTATGACTTGTTAGCTAACAAAGTTGGCAGCAGTGGGGTTAACGGGCGAGATTTGATGCAATACGCGGCTGTAGAAAAACGAGTAGTAATAGTTGGTCCAAGCACTCTTAGCGCTATGTTGCAGGTGATCTTCCAGGCCTTAAAGAGTTTAGAGATACAGAAAGACACAGATGTTATACGTAAGAACATCGAACAACTTCAAAAACACCTTGTCTCCTATGATGGTTATTTAAAGAAAATTGGCAACTCATTGGGCGCAACAGTTGGGCATTACAACAATGCTTCAAAAGAGTTTGTAAAGATCGACAAAGATATAGTTAAAATAGGCGGTGGCGAACAAGTAATAGAAGCTGATTTAGTAGATAGGCCTAAATCTGACGATTAGTTTTTTTGATTTATAAAATCAATAGCTAGAGCGGCGGTCCAAGAGAAGTTCTTAGCTCCTGCCGGTTCTCCATTTTTTGCTGAAAAATACTCATAGGGAGTGCTTTTAAGAACCAAATCAATGCTTCGTTTTCTGATGCGCTCAGCTTCTTCATCATACCCATAGTTTTTTAGTCCTTCTACTACCAGCCAGTTGGTATTGAGCCAAGTAGGCCCTTGCCAGTACCCTAGTTCTTTATACCAATCACTACGCAAAGGAACGGTAGGGACTGGGTAGCTACTATCAAAAAACTTCTTGTCATGCAGTAATGCAACTAATTCTTCAGCACGTTCTTTGCTGATTGCCCCGGAATAAAGCGGAAGTAGGGTAGATATACTGGGCTCTTTTATAAGTTTATGCGTAACAAAGTTGCGAGAGTAGTATTGACTGTTAAATCCGTCCCAAAGTTTATCAAGCGCACTACTACTTCTTTCCATACACTCTTCTAAGTCTTCTGGAAGTTTATGGGCAATTGTTTTTGCTATTGTCTCAAGGTGCGTATTAGCCTTAATTAGAATAGAGTTAAATGCTAAATCCTCAACTGCAAAGTAAGAGCGATTTAAAATGCCATCAATATCCCAATTTTTTCGTCGCAATCTTTGTAAAACGGTGTAATAGAGCAATGCATCGATGTTACTAAGCCTTTGTCCTGGTGGAACATGCTGTGTATCGCGTCTAAATAACAGGGCAAGTTTATCTAGATTAAGTTTTTCTATTATTTTTACCCACCAAGGCTTACCGTGTAAATGAGTCTGGTTAATCCAAGGTGGAGAATTATCTAAACCACTTTCCCAGGGGTGTATTAATAAAGCTAATCCTTCTTGGTGAGGGTCCCTTTCCGCATATAACCACTGATGATGGGCTACCAGCGCAGGATACATATCTTGGTACCAAGTTCTTCTTTGCGCAAGCTTTAGTTTTTCACCTACTTTAACTACTGCTTCAGCTAACATTGGAGGTTGTGTCATGCCGCTAGTATTAAGGTCATCTGGTGAATGTGGATTACGCCAAGATTGCCAAATCTTTCTGTCACGATTGTGCTTGTCATGAGTGGCAAAAATCATATGTGGCAACATACCGTTAGACCACTGTCCTCTTAGTAGGCTTTTTAGCTCAGTTTGGGCTTTATCGACATCATAGTTAGCAAGTCCAATTGCTACAAAACAGCTATCCCATAACCATTGGTGTGGATATAGACCCTCGGCGGGTATTGTATAAGAACCGTGCCAATTATCAGCTAAGACTTTTCTACAAGTGTCGTGTAATGTAAATATTTCGTCAGCTTCATCCATTAAGCATAAGTATAGCCTATAAATCTATTCATATAAACGGTATATGTTAGAAAGTTAAGCGATGATGAATCTAGCGGAAGTTAGTGAATACTATAGGAAAGTCTAAATTCTGAGATTTTACAACTTGCATAGCCTCTTGCAGCTGGTCTTTTTTCGGGCTCGTTACTCTAATACTATCACCCTGGATTTGAGCTTTAACTTTGGGCAATTTTTCTTTTAGCAGCTTGGTAATCTTTTTTGCATCATCCTGATTCATGCCATTTTTAAAAGGCACTTCCCATATCATTCGTAAGTTGGTTGTTTCTGGTGTTTTACTGGTATCAAAAGTCTTTAAATCTACATTCCTGGTAGCTGCTTTTTTGCGTAGCATGTCTATAACAGCATCTAGGTGGAACTGAATATTACCGTAAATTTTGACCCCTTTTTTGTCTTCTAGCCACTCCAGGGCTGTGTGGGTTCCTTTTAAGTCGTAACGGTTAGATAATTCTCTTTTAGATTGCTCAAAAACATTATTCATCTCACCACTGTCGTAAGTTGATTCGATATCAAATGAAAATGCTGCCATAGCTTCATTATACTAGACTTTGCTAGTCTAAAGGTTATTAGCACTAGAGGCTTAACAAGATTAGTGATACTATACAGGCATGAGCATTTTTGCGGTTGCTGGAGTATATGACCGTTCTGCTGATTGGATATTAGCCGGGACTCTGATGTTGATTGGTATTCTTTTTCTGTATCCTATGTATTTTTTGTATTTACGTTACGTTCATACACGTCGGATAAAGCAGCAACTAATTACATCTATGTATAAAGTTCCTATGAATCTAAGGCCACCTGAATTCTCGTTCATTTTTTCTACTAAGATGTCTACGCCACAAATATTCTCGACGCTACTGGATCTTGCTAATAGAAGCGTACTAATAATTACTAGAGAGCCTAGCACTTTGAAGGTAAAAATTGGTCCAAAAGTGGATAATGATTTAAGTAGTTATGAAAAAATGTTGCTCGGTTATGTAAATCGCTCGCACGGAGAGGTCTCCATAGAGAAGGTCATTGAAGGGTTTACTAATTATGAACAAGCAAACGGAAAGCAGGTCCACGGGAGTAGAAAATATGTTTTTTGGTGGCTGTTGAGAGACTCTATGATTAGGAACAAAGTGATACACAAAAAATTATTCGGTAAGTATACAAGAGTGTTACTTAAATTTTCTATATTGCAAGGGTTACTTCTAAGCACGATTCCAATAGTTAGCATTAGATTTTTACAGATGGTGCAAAGCGGCAAGATTGATGCTTCTGTTTTGGAATCGACTCTGTTGGGTGCTTTATTATTTTGGATTGCTACATTTATACCATTTACGATTATTAGTTTTTTTATCCTAAGGTTTAGGGGTCGTATGCTAGGTAGGAGCTGGGTATTGACTGATCGATATAAGAGGTATTTAGGACAGTTTGAGTCGTTTAGAGAGTTCGTAAGACTTAGTTGTAAGAACAATCTTAGTTATCACTCAGACGAGCTAAACAGACAAAATACGGCACTAGCTAGGCCTTTT
>CAYVHE010000067.1:0-3520 GCA_964451085.1 uncultured Candidatus Saccharibacteria bacterium
TTAAACGCATTTACAAGTATATTTTACACTGATACTGTCTGTTGTTCAACTAGCATACCCGCAACTTGATCTATAAGTGGCATAGGTAGGCCCTGCCACATTTCTATTACGGTTCCGTTGAATGCAGTCATGACAAGAGCAGGATATTGCGTAACCCCATACAAAACAGCATCAGCTGCACCATCTCTAGTGTCGATATCTAGCTCATGTACATGCTTGTCCGGATGTCTCCTAGACATCATTTCTATAAACTCATACACAGGTCTATATTGTTCACTATTTTTTCTATAAAGAACCACCAACCTCATACCAGTAGTGTATCTTAAACCTGCTTATGGTTGCAACGATTTTGTTTAATATCTAGCTACAACCAGTAGTAGAGCCGCAGGATGTACACACATAGCAACTACCTGAACGTTGCGTTTGATTACCGCAGTTATAGCACATTGGTGCCCTGTCATCTGCTATTATGTGTTTTTTGCTTTTGCTAGTTGTATGGTTATGGCTGCTTGCTGAGCTACTTTTTTGTACTGGTTCACTAGTGGATGGTTCAGAAGTTGCTGCACTTACTACATCGTTGGTAGATGAAACTATGTCAGTTTTTTCGTTAGCCGTATTATTGTCAAGCATATCATCTAAACTCGTTTGCTCAGTAGGCATGTCATCAATATCTGCCATTCCAAGTTCTAATCTATCGTCAAAACTAAGATAGTTTAGAGCCACTCTTCTGAAAATATAGTCAATCAAAGAGCTAGCAGTTCTAACCTGAGGGTCGTCTGTTATACCTGAAGGAGCAAAAGCTATAGACATCATACCTTTGATATAAACTTTTAGTGGAACCCCGTGCTGCAAGCCATAACTGACTGATCTTGCAAAAGAGTCCATCAAACCTGCTAACGTAGATCCCATTTTAGCAACACTAATAAACAATTCTCCCGGATTTCCGTTTTCATACTCTCCAACAGTGAAATACCCATGGCAATCGCTTACAGCAAAGGAGAAAGTTTTACTCTTTCTAACTTTTGGCAGCGAGTGCCTGACTGCGTTACCACCCATAATTGGAGCTGGTTGTTCTTGAACCGTTGTCTCGGCAAGTTGTGAGGCGTTCTCTGTTTTAGCTTCGCCTTCTTTCTTAGCCATAGATAGTGGCTGAGCAACCTTACAATTATCTCTATAGATAGCTACAGCCTTAACTCCTAACTTCCATGAATCCATATGTAGCTGTTCAATGTCTTCGATAGTTGCTTCTTCTGTCATATTAACTGTTTTACTTATTGCCCCAGACAGAAATGGCTGCACGGCACCCATCATTTTCACGTGTCCTAGATAATGGATTACATTATCACCCATGGAACAAGCAAACACATCTACGTGTTCATCCTTAAGATGCGGCGCTCCTAAAATTGATTTTTCAGAATCTACATAGGCAATAATATCCGCTGTTTGTTGTGTTGTGTATCCTAGGGTTTTTAAAGCACGTGGGACGGTCTGGTTAACTATATGCATAGTTCCACCTCCTACTAGCTTTTTAACCTTTACAAGCCCTAGATCAGGCTCTATGCCGGTCGTATCACAGTCCATCATCAACCCAATAGTTCCAGTTGGTGCCAATACCGATGCTTGTGAATTTCTAACCCCAAACCTGGAACTTAATTCAACAGCTTCTTCCCAGGCTGCAGATGCTGCGCTAAGAAGCTCTTCAGACACAAGTTTTGCATCAATGTTTGATACAGCGTCTCTGTGTTTTTTAAGAACTCTCAACACTCCTTCTTTATCCTTACTGAACCCAGCAAATGGCCCAACAAGATTAGCCAATTTAGCACTAGTCGCATAGGCATGGCCAGTTAATAAAGCGGTGATAGCCGCTGCTTGAGCTCGACCCTCTTCAGAATCATATGGTAGCCCCTGAGCCATTAACAAAGCACCTAGATTTGCATAACCAATACCAAGCTCTCTGAAAGCACGGGCATTTTTACCAATACCTTCTGTTGGGTAATCAGAATAGCCTACCAGAATCTCTTGTCCTGTGAAGATTAGCTCAACCGTATGCTTAAAAGACTCAACATCAAAAGTTCCGTCATCTCTCAAGTATTTTAGTAGGTTTATACTAGCTAGATTGCAAGCTGAATTATCAAGGTGCATATATTCAGAACAAGGGTTGGAGCCATTTATACGACCAGCATTAGGTGTCGTGTGCCAATCATTAATTGTTGTATCAAATTGTAGCCCAGGATCTGCACACTCCCACGTCGCTTTAGCGATCTGGTGCCATAAATCTCTTGCACTAACTTTCCGAACTGATTTTCCTGTTTTTACAGCCTTTAAATCCCATGTATTGTCTGACTCGACAGCTTTCATGAAATCATCAGTAACTCTAACTGAATTATTTGCATTTTGATATTGAACAGAAAATATATCTTTACCATCAAGGGTCATGTCAAAACCAGCTTGTTCTAGTACTCTAGCTTTACGCTCTTCAATGGCTTTACTCCAAATAAATTCTTCGATGTCTGGATGTTCAATATTTAGAATGACCATTTTTGCAGCACGTCTTGTCTTGCCGCCACTTTTAATTGCACCAGCGGATGAGTCAGCACCACGCATAAAGCTCAGTGGGCCAGACGCAGTACCCGCACTTTTACCTAGTTTTTCTACAGAAGACCTGATAGGACTTAGGTTAACCCCGGACCCAGAACCACCTTTAAAAATCATGCCTTCTTCTGTATACCAATTTAGAATAGACCCCATGGTGTCTTCCACTCCTAGAATAAAACAGGCGCTTGCTTGTTGAGACCGTTCCATAACGCCAATATTGAACCATACCGGTGAATTAAATGATGCTCTTTGGGTTGCAAGAATATATTTCAACTCTTCTTTAAATGTTTCAGCCACCTCTTCTGAGCCAAAGTACCCCTCCTGAACACCCTGACGAGTAATAGTATTAATTACTCTGTCTATTAATTCTTTTAGTGAAGATTCTCTGCTCGAGGATCCAGGCGTTCCAGAAAAATATTTTTGAGAGACAATATTAATTGCGTTTAAGGACCAATTCTCTGGGAACTCTACGCCCAGCTGTTCAAAAACTTTTTCTTTAGTCATAGGGTTGGTCAGAATAGAGTCTGTTTTTTTCCATTTGAGCATTGAATATGCTTTTGAGTTATTTTTTGTAAATTTTCTTGTTAGTTCAAGACTTGCTGTTTGTGCCATGATACCCTCTCTTTTTTAATATTTATGAATTTTTATTTAGAGTTAGTAATACAGTCTCCTCGTCTCTCATAAGATAGGAGATTGGGCTACTAGCTCTCGTATGTTTATAGTTTTAAACAAACAATCGAGAACCAATAAACACTCTATTTTTTTGTTTTTAACTGTATTTTAATTTCTGACAGCTCTTTTTCGAAGCTAGCTAAGTCCTTAAATCTTCTGTAGACACTAGCAAACCTAACGTAGGCAACTTGGCTGACCTTTGAAAGTTCATCCATTATGTATTCACCTACTTGCTTTGAGGGCACTTCTGCTT
>CAYVHE010000068.1:0-3449 GCA_964451085.1 uncultured Candidatus Saccharibacteria bacterium
GGCTCGCCCGGACCGCCGTCCTCGACGACCGCGTGCGCACGAGACCGAACCTCGAGTACCACTTGGAAAGCTAGTAGTTGCTACTTTTGGTGACACAGAAGAACAAATTGCTAGCAGTATAGATACCGCCATGACCGAGCCACAAGGTATCTTAGTAGCAAGTGGCTGGAAACACGACGGATCTCCGAAAAGGTCCCAAGCTAATATTATGATGTCGTTTTCTGAAAAACCTGGAGTAGATATACCTATCGCGTACATACAGATTACTACTAATGGCCTAGTTGAAACTCGTAAATTTAGATTAACCCAAGAACGTGGCGTAGAATTATTAAAACCCTGGCCCTATTGCGAATGGAATCATACGATGAAACCGCAAGTGTGGGGCTTGAGTAAAAAACTTGGCAAAATGACTATACTCCAAAATTCTAGACGACATTTTTTTAAAACATTATCTAAGAGAAATTTGGTACGCATTATATAGCATAGTATTGACTACATGTAATTATTATGCTAATATTATCTTGTACTCATTTAAAACAGAAAGGTTATTTAAAAAATATGCAACACAGCGCAGAAGCAGCTCCACCGCCGTCACAGCCCGAACAGTCGGCTAAAATGGAAGTATCGCAATCACGGTTGAAGAAGTTCGGCCATGCTCTGTTAGCCGGTATAGTAGTTGCTGCATCCCTTGCAGGAATCCGAAGCACAGAGACCGAACAACCTTATGAAGAGAACCCTTCAGCTTTAGTAGAAGAAACACCAACAGTAGTTAGTCCCATTGAAGGCTCCAACACTATTGACGTAGAAACTCCACGCCAAGAAATACAAACCCCTAACGTTAATACTTATAATAGTGGAGATGCAATACACTTCTCTTCTACTGGAAACGGGGTTAATAGTTATGAAAGAGATTTCCAAGTAGAACAAAAAGATGTAAATCAAAGCAGAGAACAAATTGATACTTTTGTAATGAACAACGCCGAGAGCATCAGAACAGCAATTGAAGACGGCCAAACTATATCTGTAACCGGTCTTTCGTCTGCAGAAGACGACACTCCTGGTGGAGGGTTAATGGAAGATGATCAACCAAACGCCCAAGGCAGAGATAACACCTCTCTGGCATTAGAAAGAGGTAATTTGGCAGCAACAGAACTCGCTAGTTCTATATCAGAACAATTAGGTATACAGCTAGATTCAGATCAGCTAACGGTTAGCGACATTGAAGACCAATGGTCACAAGGCCAAGTTGATGAGGCGACACAATTATCCGAGCAATTTGGCTATTCGTCACTTGAAAATATGGTTGACCAGTGGAATCGTGGTCCAAAACAAAAAAGCGAATTTCCATCAGCCGTCCAAGAATTTTTAGCTAGTTCACTAGACCAACAAAGAGGATTTGAAATATCTATCCCAACAACCGATGAAGTAGTAGAAACACCCGTCTCAGAGATGGTTAGTACACCTTCTGCCGTAGAGACTCAACCAGGAGAAATTGCAATTGATGGGCATGCAGACCTACCCGCTCCGGCAGATATTGGAATACACGTAAATCAAAAAACTGGTGAGGTAGAATTTACCGATATTAGCGGATTTCCACCACCAAACACTAAAGTCGTAGAAACAGAATCAGACAATACTGAAAAACAAGATAAGAATATAAAGAAACATCCTGTGAAAGTCTACCCACCTACCTCGCATCCTGTTAAGGGGCATATAGGGGGAGGCAAGATATCAAAGAGACAATTCAAAAAACAGCAAAAAAGTAATATTCCAAAAAAGCCCGAAGGGAATAAACTACCTCATCGTAATAATGGTAACAAACGTAATCCATCACAACGAGGTGAAAGAGGAGCAGGCAGTATAAATAGGGATAGAAACGGTGGCAGGAAATAAATTAACCCGCGGGTTTTACCAACTCTTAGAAATAGCTTTCCCTTCAGTAAATCCTGATGTAGATTGAATACCCATTACGGCCTTATCATAAAATTCCTCTAGATTTTTTGCACCTGTATAAGTCATCGCACTACGCAAACCGGCTGCAATCTGATCAATAATATCCTCGGCACTTGGATATTCTGGATTTATATAATACTTAGAAGAGCTTATTCCCTCTTTAAATAATTCTTTAATCGATCTATCGTATGGTGATAGATGTTTTGTGCGCTCAAAAACTGCTCTACTAGATGCCATGCCATAATTGACCTTGAACATTCTTCCGTCAGAGTCAAACTGAGCATCACTAGACGATTCGTTAGTCCCCGCCCACCAACTTCCAAATAATGTACTGCGCACCGGCAGCCATTGCAACTGCAACGTCTCTAGGCGTTCTTATCCCTGCATCAGCCCAAATAGATCCACCAGCTTCCCTAGCAGCTCTAGCACATTCTATGACTGATGATAGCTGTGGCCTACCAACACCCGTCATCATTCTTGTTGTACACATAGCGCCCGCGCCAATACCTACCTTTACAACATTTGCTCCAGCTTTGATTAGTTCTTTTGTAGCCTTAGCTGTAACGACCGTTCCTGCGGCAATTTTTACATCTTTAGATAAAGACCTAGCAGCTTTTACTGCATCAATCATCTTTTGTTGATGCCCATGCGCAGTATCTATCATAATTACGTCTACACCCATCTTAATAAACGCTCTGGTTTTTACATTAACGTCTTGATTAATACCAATTGTTGCAGAAGTCAGCAGTCGGCCTTTTGCGTCAAGAGCTGGTTTGTGAAATTTAGACCTAACGGCGCCTTTTTGAGACATAACTCCTAGCATAAATCCCTTAGAATCAACTACCGGTGCTATTGTTACCCGATTTTTAAGAAGCTCGTAATACATTTCCTCTGGGGATAATTTATCTGAGAGTGATACCAATTCCGTTCTCATGATCTCACTTAGCCGAGTAAACCTATCCTTGTTAACAACATCGGGGAGTTTAACGATTCCTACAGGTTTGTTATTTTTGTCTACAATAATAACCGCACCGTGAGCCCTTTTATGAATCAAGTTATGAACATCTTGTACTCTGTCTTCTGGTGATAAGTAAATTGGAGTTTCATACACTATGTGGCGTGATTTTACGTAATCTACCATCTTTTTAATTTCTGCAGTGGGAACATCTTGCGTAAATATCGTAAAAGCACCGCGTCTGGCAGTAGTTTCGGCCATCCTTTTACCTGCAACAGCTGACATATTTGTTGCTATGGCCGGGATTGTGCCCCCCCATACCATCTGTTGGTGTAATATCAACGTCCATCCTAGAGTTAATACTGGATTTATTAGGTACCAAAAACACGTCGCTATAAGATAGCTCATACGGAACAGGAACATCATTAATAAACTTCATCGTAATTCCCCTCTCATTTCATCCCTATTATATATCAAAGCATTAAATAAAGTTGTTTAAACTAAGTATACTTTCCTAGATAGGAACAGAAAATCCAAAATT
>CAYVHE010000069.1:0-3364 GCA_964451085.1 uncultured Candidatus Saccharibacteria bacterium
CTACTTTTTGGCATTGTACCAGCGACATCAAAATCTTTCTGGGAATATATCTTTATCTCAACTTTCTCATTTGGATCGTTCATATCGTCAACAGAAAAGCCGTCAGACTTAAACTCAAGCATTGGCAGTGCAAAGGCTTCGAGGAGTGATGTCTTGCCACTTGCATTTTCGCCTACAAAAACATTCAGCCCAGAACCTTCTTTTGATCCGTCAGGTACATTTATGTTTTCAATTTTAAAAGTTTTATCAGCAGTAAAGAGGCGATAGTTTTTGATTGTCAGCTTTGTAATATACATATGTTACTCCAGGTTGCTCTTCCCGATATTACATACCGAACAAAGCGTTTGTAGATTTTCTAATAATGTTTCGCCACCGTTCGCCCATGCTTTTATGTGGTCAACATGAAGGATAACACTTGGATCAGTTGCAGGCGACCTCCCGCAACTCTTACATCTAAAGTTATCTCGCTTCATCACAACAAAGCGAAGTCTCCAATTTATACTACGTGTTGTTTGTCTCTTTTTAATCTTAGAGACGGGAGGTATAACTTCTGTCTTTTGAACCTCTAGATCTTCAATGGATTGCGGTTCTGTAATTTCTTTTTCGACATTAGTACTGTTTATATATTTTATGAATCTTTCAAGCGACTCCCTCCAAGAACCAAATTTATTTTCATATGAGCTAATATGAAATTTAGAAAGTGGCTTAATCATTTCGTGATATTTAGGCTGTCTGCCAAGTTTCTGCCATACTTCCTCAATATTTTGAAAATACTCCTCATCACTCGATTTATATTTTCTACCAATATCTAACCCGGCTTTTTCTTTTGCTTTGTTCCACCCACCAAATCTTTTACAAACAGCTGATGAACTGTATTTACCATACTTGATATATTCCTCGAGTGTTAGAGCGGAATTGCCGATTTGCTTAGCAACCGATTTAACATCCTTAATCAGTAGGTTTTCGTTAATTGAGGATTCCCCGTACTCAACACCATGAACACTTTTTTCTGTGTGTAAGCCAGCTTTGAGTAAAGCATCTTTCCATGAGCCAAAACGTTTTTTAAAGGTTTGATACGAAAATTTAGCACCATTCTTTACTGAATAATCTCTAATTTTTAAAGATTTTTTGCCTAACCTTTTAGCCACCAATCTCAAATCAACCAAAAGTTCAGAATCGGAATATTGTTTTCCGGGAGGATTTAGCTCAAATTTCATGACTTTAACAACTCCTCAATCTCAACACTGAGTGCTTTTGCTATCTTTGATACCGTTTCAATAGTGGGATTTGTTTGCTTACCAGACTCAATGTTAACCATTGTGTTATTTGAAACATTGGCAAGCCGCGCAAGCTTCTCTTGCGATAAACCATTCTTCTCTCGTAGTTGTTTTATCTTCGTTGACTGTATCATATTATAATAGTAACATTAAGTTGTATGAGTTGTTTAAGAACTGAGTTCTTAAACAACATTATAATATTACTAAATAATTGGTGTTTTGGTAACTACGTTAATGCAACCCAAACCTTCTTCAAATACATTAAGAGAAAAATCACCCCCGCCGAAATTCAAAAAATAATGCAGAAAAAGGCTTGGTTTGCACCGCCAGCCCTGCTGGCGGGCGGAGCCGCTCTAAACATTCTTTTGGAAATAGGTTCTAGCTGAGTTGTATAGCTCCACCATTTGAAAACTGTTTGGTTTTTCCTTGAAATTCTGAAGGCTGGCACGGAGTGCCACCCAAGGGTTTTTCTGGGGGGAATTCAGGGCTACAGGGGCACGGAAGTGCGCCTGTTTGTTTTTTAGAAACAGGTTCAATCCATCAATTTCAAGAAATGCTTCTTTTATCGCTACAGGCTTGCCCTCTTTTGCAATTTTACAGAGTGAAGTTGCCTGTTTTATCCAATTTCGCATGGGTTCTATCCATACACTACCCGCAAGCGTAAGCTTGCTGCACTGTTCTTCTAGCGACTTCTTTTCGCTCATTAGCTCAGTTTGCTTGGTGCGGTAAACACTCTGCTCAATATCTTGGTCTAAATAGCCGTCTAGAAGTCGCTGTAGCTTGCTCTGCAAGTTCCTTATCTTTGCCTGTGAGTTAGCTACAAACACGCCAGAGGCGTTGTTAGCTTGTCTTTCATCAATTACTAGCATTTCCTCTAGTTTCATTGCCCACGTCATTGGCAGAGTGTATTTAGTCAGTAATTTGCATAGCTGGTCGGTTAGCTCCTCTTGTCTAACTGCTGACTCAAGACATTTCATGTCCTTACGTTTCTTAGTACATCTGTAATATACATATTCATGGATATTACCGTTTTTTTGATGCTTTATCTTATGCTCAGCAGTTATGGATAACCCACAAGAACCGCAAGCCAACAAACCACAAAATATTTGCGGAGTTGTTTTGCCTTTTTGTGGTCGTCCACGTTTGGCAAGCGTAGCCTGCACATCGTCAAACAGTTTCTTTGAGATTATTGGTTTATGTTTACCCTCATGCACCTCACCACAGTATTTGAAATGCCCGTAGTAAAACGGATTTACTAAAATTCGTTTTATCTGGTCTTTCTGTAATGGTTTATTAGATTTGGTTTTAACGCCATTATCAAAAAGATAGTTAGCTATATCTTCTAGTCGTTGGTTACCTTTGGCATATAACTCAAATGCAGATAGAACAATCGGCGAACGCCGTTTGTCTACAATAATTATTTTTGTGCGAACATCATTTATGTAGCCTACAGGAGCACAGCCAGGATATTCTCCACGCCTAACTTTTTGACGCAGTCCACGCTTTGTATTCTCCGCAAGGTTGTCTATATAGTATTTGCTTTGCCCAAAAGCGATAGACAGCATAAACTTACCCTGAGAAGTGCTTTCAAACCAAAAGCTAGGAAACTTTAGTGTTCCCAGCTTACCACCGTCTAATAAGTAGATGATTTGTCCGCCGTCAACAGAGTTGCGAGCAAGTCTGTCGGGGTGCCAAGCCAAAATATTCCCGCCGTTTTTAGTAATATCTGCTAACATTTTGCCGAAAATTGGTCGCCCAGGCGCTTTAGCAGATTGCTTCTCAATATATTCGGCAGTAATATGTATATTCTCTCTTTTGGCATATTCTCGCAACTCAACGAGTTGCGCCTCAATAGATAAAACTTGTTTGTCTTCAACATCTGTTGACTTACGAGCATACAAGTAAAATTTGCTTTGCATAAACACCCCCTAAAACTTTAATGGCCGCCCCAGTTGAAACCAATCTAGAAAAGTCTAAATTGCCGAGACGGCCATTAAAAGGCATAAAAATAGACTTTTCTTATTGATTGGTTTCAATACCATTGTATCAAAGTTTCTAGCTTCTTAAGTAAAAAACCGCCAATGGCG
>CAYVHE010000070.1:0-3349 GCA_964451085.1 uncultured Candidatus Saccharibacteria bacterium
GTATACGGCGAGTTTTTGGCCTACTAAGACCTTATCTAAATGGTAAAAAGATACTGCTTTGCTGTCATAATACCGATGACCAACAATTACGGTATTATTATTTTCTAAGGGGTTAGATGTACCTGGGCGCCGCCAAGTTCCGCCGTTTCTTATAACCCAAATATTGCCACCTTCAATAATTGGCTCATTAAGCTGAATAGAGGGAATAACAAGTCTGTTTTATGCCGGAGCAGGAGTAGTAGTTGCGGCTCCCTCATCTTTAGCTAGAGTTCCCACGTAAGGCACTGAAGCATTTACCGAGTGGTCTTGAAACCGATATGTTAAGTCTGGTATTAACGGTGAACCCATTAGGTATAAGCCTAGTATGATAGTTATTTATGTCAGGATATTATTAAATCTTCTTAAATTCATCTAACTTTTAGGATCCGTTACGTAGGGCTGTTATAGGATCTTTTCTTGATGCTTGTGCCGCTGGTAATATACCGGATATTATTCCAGTTGCAGCTGATAACCCAAATACAAGTAGTGCAATATTGAGAGTGGTTACTGGCTGTAAATCGGTAATAGCCCTAATTACTCCGTTAGCTATAAACGATACTATAATACCGATAACTCCCCCAAGAACGCTAAGCACGACAGCCTCCATTACAAATTGACCAAGTATCTGCCTATTTGTTGCGCCGATGGCCTTTCTGATGCCTATTTCTCTGGTTCTTTCACTAACAGTAGCAAACATAATGTTCATAATGCCTATCCCACCGACTATGAAAGATATAAAAGCAACACCAGCAATAAATACAGTTAGTTGGTAAAAGAGTTCATTGGTGGCTTCAATGGCTTCTTTCTTTTCTAATACACTAAAATCTTCTTGCCCAGCACGATTAGCTTTAAGTGCAGTTCGGATTTCTTTTGCAACTGGGTTGACGGTTTCTGGAGACGCGGTCTGAACAAATAATTGTAATATCTGGATTGTACTGCCGGCATCTTTTGCGGCATCGTAGGGAACTACTATTGAATTATTAACATTCACTGCAGCAAACGTTCCTGAAACTTGTTGTTCAAAAATACCTTGTACTACAAATTCAGCACCACGGATATTAAGCCGTTTACCTATCGGCGCACTTTCTTTAAATAATTGCTCCGCGACATCTCTTCCGATAATTGCTACACGACGTTTATTGTCTGTTGAAGAGAAGAAAGAGCCAAACTCAACATCTTGATTTAGCAGTAACGGGAGTTTACTAGTTGTGGCGATTATATTGCCATTATATTGAGCATCATTATATGTTGCTATGCCACTAATAACTCCTACAGGAACTGCTGATACTACGTCTTTGACGTTTTGTGTATCTTGCCAATCTTTTTCACTTAAACTACCTGCTCCATTCGTAAAACTACTCAATGCATCTAAACTAATGGCGTGTGCAGCTGCTTGTTTGCCGGGGCGCACAACTATTAATGAATCACCTATTTTACCAACTTGGTTAGTAATTTGTTGGCGCACTCCATCCCCAAGAGAAACAATCGTTACCACGGAGCTAACACCTACAATAATTCCAAACATAGTAAGGCCACTTCTAAATCTAGCACCTCTTATAGAGCTAAAGGCCATTTTTAGGTATTCAAATATCATTTCTTTGAGCCTTTTATAGTTTTTTTTGTAGTTTTCTTAGGCTTTTTGCGAGAGCGACGTTTTTTCTTCTTTTTCTCAGGCTCTTTAGTATCGGGAATGGTTTCCATCATTGCGCTTACGTTCGCTAACTTCTCGTCATCGTCGGATCTTCTCAGGGCATCGATAGCTTTCTGTACACGTGACGGTATTTTACCTACGGCGCTTGCTTCATCATATACAATACTGCCGTCCAACATATAGATTATCCGGTCTGCATAACGGGTTAGGGAAGGGTTGTGCGTAACCATTAGTACAGTATTTCCCAGGGTGTGAATTTCGCTTAAAAGCTCCATAACTACTCGCGTAGAAACACTATCTAGGTTTCCTGTTGGTTCATCGGCAATAATTATTCCGGGGCTATTAACCAGTGCTCTTGCAATAGAGGCGCGTTGCAGTTGACCGCCAGACAGTTGGCTGGGATAGTAAGATTCGCGGTCTGTTAAACCAACTTGTTCAAGAACGTTACTAGCAGCTTTAAGCCTTTTTGTTTGGAATACCCCTTTATAAGCTAGGGGGAGAGCGACATTTTCTAGTACTGTCAATTTAGGCAACAGGTTGAAAGACTGAAAAATAAAACCTATGTTATCTCTTCTAAGTTTTGAATGTCGCAGTTTTGTAAATTTTGAAACGATTCTGCTGTTTAGTTTGTATGTACCGTGGGTTGGTCTATCTAGTAGCCCCAATACGTTCATCAGTGTAGTTTTTCCGGAACCACTTGGCCCCATCACTACAATAAATTCGCCTTTTTCAATACTAAGGTTAACTTCGTCTAAAGCAACAGTAGTTGCATCTCCAAAGCCGTACAATTTGGATACTTCGTTTATTTCGATAATTGGCATCTATTAAGTATTTTACATTTAATTGTAGGTTTAATACAAGAAGTTAATAAAGTATAATTTACTGAGCAGAATAAAAAAGGTAGTTGTAAACGTTGTGTGTGTTTTTATAATGGTTGAGGTCTGTATAGTCTATAATGAGTTTAATACCTGGAGAGGTGTCCTCGGCCCAAGGCCGACCAGCCCTGGGCTGGGAGTGGTTTAAGGTGAGATATGCCTGTGGCATATCGCAAGGGAACCTACTCTTGAAAACTTGTTTTCAAAGATGTAGTTTCGGGGTAGCGCTAGCGTGACCATGCCTGGACCAAGCGTGCACAGTAATATATTGACTGTAATAGTTTATAATAAAATCAAGTGGAGAGGTGTCCGAGTGGTTTAAGGAGCACGCTTGGAAAGCGTGTAGGCGAGCAATTGTCTCACGGGTTCGAATCCCGTTCTCTCCGCCAGAGAGAAGCACTCGTATCTTTAGATACGGGTGTTTTTCTTTTGTAAGAAAAAGGATTCGAACCCGGATTTTTTGAAAAAGTCACAATTCCCAATGCTATATTTGCCAGATCTTAAATTTTATCTTGTGTTTATCTTGTGGAGTTATTGACCTTCGCCCATCCAGACATTCTTTGATTAAATACTCAGTGTCATATTCGCTTAGTATGTATAACCAATCATATGCATTTTTTTTCGTTTTTTTTATAACGTAGCCCTTAGAATTGGAATGAATTCTTCGCAGCTCAACAATTCTACCAGAGAAATACCTAACTTGTACACGTTTTAACGAATCCTTATAATCAACGACAATATCATAGGCAGCAGACTCTGTTAGGGGAAGTGATACGTCGAAGCC
>CAYVHE010000071.1:0-3317 GCA_964451085.1 uncultured Candidatus Saccharibacteria bacterium
GCGCCTATAAAACGGCTATATTGCCGGCTACATAAGAAAATTGCATGCTTCTAAATGCAAAATTGTAACTTGTGTATTAATTGGAGAATTGAAAACATGGCGAAAGCTAAAGTAACTGCAAATTTAAAGATGAAACTAAGAGGAGGACAAGCCAGCGCTGCTCCTCCTGTAGGTAGTACTCTTGGTCAATATGGCGTAAATATGATGGATTTTATTACGCCATTTAATGACCAAACAAAAGATATGATGGGCCAAGATATAACCGTCCATATTGCTATACACGAGGACAAATCAATGACTTGGCGTGTTGTAGGTACCCCTACAGATGAACTTATCAAAAAAGAGCTTGGAATAAAGAAAGGCTCTGGTAGGCCAAACACAGAAAAATTGCCTCAGAAACTTACTGATGCACAGATTACAAAGATAGCTGAGATTAAAGCTGGTGATATGAACACCGATAGAATAGATTCTGTAAAAAAACAAGTAGCTGGTACAGCTAGAAGTATGGGCATCGAAGTAGCTTAAAACAATTACTATAGGTAGCATATATGGCAGAGAACTTCCCTAACTCGCAACAAGAAAATCGTGAAATCAAACGCAAGTCTGATTACGAGAAACTAGATAGATTAAAGATTAATCTAATGAAACTTGAAAAAAGCGTTATATCTGAAGTAGATGAAGCCACTCACACCGCAAGAGGGGCAATAAAAGCAATGGGTTTTGGAGTAAGCCCAATAGTCCAATTAGAAGACGAAGACGAAGAGTAAGGTCTAATGGAAGATTCTCCTCATATTACGGACGAGGACATATACAACTTCCTGGAAAAGACTGATACAGAAGAAGATCAAAATACTTACGACCTTAGAGTCTTATCAGCGATGCGAGATATCGACCTAGTATCAGAATCTTTAGAAAATCTTACGAGTACCGAATAACAAATTGTGATATAATAAGTTTATAAATAAATAATTTGTGGGAGATGAAAATCGCCAGCACCACGAAAGGGAATTATGAGTAAAAAACAAGATTTACTAGCAGAAGCTAAAAAATTAAAACTCGAGATAACTAACAAAAACACTATAGCAGAAATTGAAGCAGCTATTAAAGCCGTACCAAAAAAGGCTGAAAAACTGGAGAAGAAGACTGCTAAGGTAGAAGAGTCTAAAGCAAAAGTTGCTAAAGCAGGAAAAAGAAGCACTAAGGGTGTCAAAGAATCGGAAGAAAAGGCAGAAAAAGAAGATCGAAAAGCTCATGCGAGTGAAGAAAATGCTTCTTCTGAGGAAGTTAAGAAACCAAAAGTAGTCCAAAAAGTTCGATCAAAACTAGAACGCTCCGGTAAAAAATACCGTGAATTATCAAAACTAGTAGAAAAAGATAGAGAATACAGCTTAAAAGAAGCTATAGAGATAGCAGTTAAAACTTCAGCGACTAAATTTGATGGCACTGTAGAATTGCACGCAAGACTTAACGTAGACCCAAAACAAGCTGATCAAAACATTAGAGAAATATTGGTTTTGCCAGAAGGTAACGGTAAAGAAGTTAGAGTGGCCGTTTTTGCAGAGGCTGACGACGTAGCTATAGCTAAAAAATCTGGTGCTGATGTAGCCGGCAGCGACGAATTTTTACAGCAGTTAGACAAGGGAATTGTAAACTTTGATGTGCTAATTGCTACTCCTCGAGTAATGCAAAAGCTAGCAAAGCACGCCCGAGTGCTAGGGCCAAAAGGCCTAATGCCTAATCCAAAGAGTGGAACTGTTACAAAAGATGTAGAAAAAGCCATAAAACAAGCCAAAGCAGGTAAAGTTGAACTGCGCCTGGACGAGACAGGGATTATTCACTTAGGAGTTGGTAAAGTTAGTTTTGGTGCAGAAAGACTAGAGAAAAATTTACTGGCTGTATTTGCTAGCGTTAAAGCAGCTAAACCATCCAGCTTAAAAGGAACCTACATAAATAGCATTTTTATAGCAACAACTATGGGTCCAAGTATCAAAGTAAATCCAACAGAACTATAGATCTCCTTGCTCTTTAGATACTCGCTAATGAATACTCTGTACTTAAATTATGTATAATGATTGGTATGGCACATATACATGAGCTCTACGATTTTACTGCTAGTGCTTTCATTCTCCACCCGACGGAAGAAAAACTGTGCTTGCTAAAACATAAAAAGCTTAATGTGTGGCTTCAACCTGGCGGTCACGTAGAATTAGATGAAGATCCTCTAGAAGCTTTAACCCACGAACTTATAGAAGAAACAGGTTTAAACCCTGAACAATACGATATAATACAAAGTCAAGAACAACCTAGCTCGCGAGGCTCTAAATCTCTCCCAATACCAATGCACTTTAATGTGCATGAATTTAACGATAAGCACCGTCACATAGATCTCGAATATTTAGTAAAGAGTAAGGCAGAACTGCTGGCGCCACAAAAAGGTGAATCACAACAAATAGGCTGGTTTACACTAGACCAAATTATAGAATTACACAGTAAAAAAGAGCTGTTTGATGGTACTTTAGACATCTGTAATTGGATATTCAATAACCATATGTAAATAATACGCCATTTTCTTTAAAGCTTATGGTTGCTCAAAACGCTTTACACATCTAAACTATACATAGATATGGATAAAGGGAACTCGCAAGCCTTTATTGCCCCAGATGGCAGTGGAGTGTACAGCAATAAACAAATAAAAGAAGCAATTACTAAGGGTCACATTGTTTATCACCCTTATACGGAAGAATATATTGCTGGAAGTAGTGTAGACGTAACCCTTGGGCATTGGTTTTTTAGGACAGAGCGTAATTCAAATGGCGGCTTCTATAATCCTTTTGATAGAGGTGACGTATCACAATACTTTGATGGGCCTCACCAAGCAAAAACTCATGATATGTGGGCTGAGGCTAATGGTAGGTCCCAGTTTTTAGGTATTCCAGCAGACCAACCGATTATAGTTTTAGGCCCTGGCGAGCGTATTTTAGCGCATACCCATGAATTTGTAGGCATAAAAGCTCCCGGAACTAGCACCATGCAAGCTAGGAGTACTTGGGGTAGGAATGGTGTCGCTGTTTGCCTGGATGCAGGTTGGGGAGACCCAGGGTACATAAACAGATGGACTATGGAAATTTATAATATGAACCAACATCACAGCGTAGTTTTACCAGTTGGAGAAAGAATAGCACAAATTGTTTTTTATCATACCGGTCCAGTAGATGGTCAGTACAAAAAATTAAGCGGCAAATACCAAAACTCTACCGAAGAAGACCTCACAAAAATTATGCAAAACTGGCGCCCAGAACAAATGCTACCTAAAGCCT
>CAYVHE010000072.1:0-3224 GCA_964451085.1 uncultured Candidatus Saccharibacteria bacterium
ATTGCAGCTTAGAAAGCCTATTGAAATGTTGCAAAGCTCTTGAGTTCTCTACGCTCCTTATTGACTATTTACTGGATATAATCTATACTCTGCACCTGACTATGAAGAAAGATTTACACCCAAACAACTACCGTACTGTCGTTTTTCAAGACTTAAACGACGGCACTAAAATTCTGACACGCTCTACTGTAGCCACTGAAGAAACCATAAAATGGGAAGACGGAAACGAATACCCACTAGTAAAAGTGCACATTTCTAGCTCCTCTCACCCCTTCTATACAGGACAAGAAAAACTTGTTGATATTGAAGGACGAGTAGATAAGTTCAAGGCCCGTAGAGAAGCTGGTCTAAAAGCTAAGAAAGCCCTTAATAAGGCAATCACAAAAGATAAGCCAGAAGAAGAAAAGCAAGAAGAAGAAAAAGCTCAACCACAAAAAATAGGTTAGCTAAGTTCAATGTCAAAAAGACTACTCTTATAATAGATAGTCTTTTTTGTTTTATTAAAAGGATGCTTGTAAACTAAAGGATAACTATGAATACTAAAGAACTCAGCGAAGAACTTCAGGAATTAAAGAATAAACTTGATGATTCTAGCTATTACAGTTCTAAATCATACCCTGCCACAGCTAAAAGGATATCTGAGATTGAAGGTATTCTTAAAACTTATAAAGAGATAAACGGCCTAGAAAATTCTAAAAAAGAGGCTCTTGAACTTTCTAAATCAGGAGGTGAATTAGCAGAACTAGCCAATGAAGAGATTGCAGAAACCAATAAAAAACTGGAGTTGTTGCAGAGTAAATTACGTGAACTTTTAGTACCTAAAGACCCTAATGCCGACAAGGATTGTATAGTAGAAATTCGGGCTGGTGCAGGTGGTGATGAAGCTTCGTTATTTGCTGGAGAGTTGTTTCAAATGTACGTAAGACACGCAGAAATGTCCAAATTTAAGACTGAATTGATTAATGAAAGCACTTCTGAGGTTGGTGGGTATAAAGATATTAGTTTTATCATAAAAGGTACTGGCGCATACGGGCATTTTCACCTCGAAGCTGGCGTACACCGCGTACAAAGAGTACCAAGTACAGAGTCTCAGGGCAGAATCCACACCTCAACTGTAACTGTTGCCGTTTTACCTGAAGCTGAGGAAACAGATATTGAAATAATCGCCGGTGATCTTCAAATAGACACCTATCACGCCAGTGGCCATGGTGGACAATCTGTTAATACTACGGACTCTGCCGTTCGCATAACCCATAAGCCAACTGGTATCGTTGTAACCATGCAAGACGAAAAATCACAAATAAAAAACCGTGAAAAGGCAATGACCATATTGCGTTCTCGTCTACTACAAGCCAAAGTAGACGAAGAACTCGCCAAAGCTAGTGCAGCCCGAAAAAAACTTATTGGTTCCGGTGATAGAAGTGAAAAAATCCGTACCTACAACTTCCCTCAGGACCGCATAACAGATCATAGAATTGGATATTCAAGGTCCAATATCCCCGGAGCATTAACTGGCCAAATAGACGATCTAATAGAAAAGCTGCATAAAGCCGAAATAGAACTCATTCAGTCTAAAAATTAAGATGATGATGTGAATATAGGAGATTCTCTAACTCAATTCCAACAACTACTATTGAAATCAGGAATTACAACTGCGCAACTAGATTCTGAAATAATGATATCTGATGAGTTTGGTAAAGACAAAACCTGGGTTCTTGCACATAAGAATGAGGAACTTACCGATAGCCAAATAGCTAACCTACGAAAACTAGTAAATAGACGAGCCAAGCATGAGCCTATTGCCTACATCAGAGGGAAACAAGAGTTTTACCGAAGAGACTTTTTTGTTACTCCGGACACCCTGACTCCACGCCCAGAAACAGAAACAATGATTACTTTAGCACTGGCCTATATACGACAAAATTTTTCAAATAACAAAGAGTTCCGCGTTACGGATATAGGTACTGGCAGCGGATGTATTGCTGTTACTATGGCCTTAGAATTAGACAAGGACCACAAAGCCAAATATATAGGGCTAGATATATCCAGTAAAGCTTTATCTGTGGCTAGAAAAAACGCTTCGCTGCAGGATGTAAACATAAAGTTTATGCAGTTTGACTTAACAATAGATTCACTCCCTGATATATCCCCTACCATCCCTCAAATACTAATGTGCAATTTGCCGTATGTTCCGGATGATTTTAATATTAATCTTGCTGCTTCCCATGAACCAAGACAATCAATATTTGGAGGCAAGGACGGGTTGGACTACTACAAGAGGTTATTTGAACTAACTAAGCCACTGCAAAATACTGTTATATTTACAGAAGCGCTACCCTTGCAACATCAGCAGCTCCAAGCAATCGCTAACTCAAATGATTATTCACTGTTTAAATCTTCAGACTTTATACAAATTTTCTTAAAAACCTAAAATTTATTGATCCGGCGCGGCGTCTAATATAGCAGTAAGTGTAATAGTTTCCTCACCTCGTATAACCTTGAGCTCTACTGAATCTCCGACGTGTTTTTTGCTTAATACACTAACTAATGTGTTCTTCTCGTCAAGCGTTGTACCCTCTATTTGGGTAATGACATCTTCTTCTTGAATACCAGCGTCATCAGCAGGGCTGCCTGGTAGTACCGATGGTCTAGTTTGGGTGCCCTTGGGGATGTAGGCGCCTTGTTCGTTAGATAATTTATACCTGTCAGCTATTGTCTTGGATAGGGTCACAAAACGCACCCCAAGATATGGTCGTTCTAACTTACCCGTTTTTAGAACTCCGTCTATTAAGCCTTGTACGTCATTAATTGGAATTGCAAAACTTATATTTTGAGCACTTGCTGTAGCAACATTGATACCGATGACTTCACTTGCCGAATTTACTAGAGGTCCACCAGAATTACCACTGTTTATAGCTGCGTCTGTTTGGAATAAATTCTGCAAAGATTCTACTGACCCACCTCCATAAGCCTGGATATCTCGTCCGAAACCAGAAATTATCCCACTTGTAACAGTATTTTGGAACCTGCCTAGAGCATTACCGATGGCAACAACTCTATCGCCAACTTGTACTTCATCTGAGTTACCGATGTGAGCTGGCACGATTTTATTACTTCCAATATTCTTGATTTTTAAGAAAGCAATGTCTAGAGGGTCGCTCTCACTGGTTCGGCCAATAACATCGGCATCTAATTCTGTTCCGTCCGACAAAGCCACCATTACG
>CAYVHE010000073.1:0-3203 GCA_964451085.1 uncultured Candidatus Saccharibacteria bacterium
CAGATGTAATTGTAACACGTTTATGCTAATTAGTCAATGATTTTCTTAGGGTGGGGCGATTTGAGCTAATCTGGTATACTTTAGTTTATGAGCACAGAGACCCTGAGGAAGACCATCGGTAAGAACTTGAAAGAAGCTAGATTAGACAAACGCCTCACACAGGAGCAGGTTGCAGAATTAGTAGGCACGACAGTAAATTATTATGCAAAACTTGAGCGTGGAAAATCTATGCCGTCGATACCTATGCTCGAAAAACTAGTTAAGACCCTTGGCGTTAACTCTTGTGATATAACTGAATTTTAGTTCTTACCTTTCTTCATCTTCTTGTATAGATTTTCAATATTTTGTGGCTTATCATGGGCATATTCATGAGCTGACAGACGCATGAATGCAAGGAATTCAATAGCAGTATCACGATTTGCATTTTCAGGATCGTTAAGTTTGAGAAAATTAATCGTACTTTCTACATCTTTTTCATTTAACTCGTAGTCATCTGGAATATTTGCCATATCTAGCTTTAAGTATATCATCTGAACCAACTGTTTATCCCAGCGAAGTTTGCCATTTGCTTGCAAAGCTTTCGCGAGTCAATGCGCCTCATGATTTCTCGACTATTCTTATGTGAAAGAATATTCAAGCTACCTTCCCAGAGAATACGACCATCGATGATTGCCAGTTTGCGATGCCGCATATCGTGATAGAAACGCACTTTTACTCCGTAACTTCGAAGGACATTGGCTGCCTGCCACGCCTGATAATACAAGCACTCGTTATGGGAGCTGGGGTGACGTGTGTTGACACGAACCGTAACACCTTTCTTTTGCAGTTTCTTCAAGATTGGAGCCATCAGTAATACACGGCCTTTTGTCATAAATGGCGATTCAATGATCACGCTGTGCTTAGCTCGTTTAAGGTCTTTGATGAATGAAACGTAGAAGCTGCGTTCATCATGCAGTATAGAGAAAAGTAATTCTGTGCTCTCTGTCTTTGACTTGTGAAACAACTTAAACATCGTTAAGCTCCCCAAAATATTCAATCTCTCTGTCGATGTAAACAAACCCGAGCTCAACCAACTTATCGTACATCAGGACTAAGCTAGGATAAATCGTGTTCCAGCGAGTAGACAATGAGCCCTCCAGTAAATGAACAGCTCACCATTTATGGTGGGCTTTTTATTTAGTTGAAGTTTCAACGGGACTCGAGCCCGATGCGGTTCGCTAATTCCCCGCCCGCCTAGAGCGGGCAAACGGGCGAATTACCACATTTCCCTATGGACCCCTCCAAATTAAGTACCCATATTCTTGGTGGGTACTTAATTTGATGTTCCCATTGAACCTCAAACACCTTCGACACACTTGGTGTCGTGGGTGAAAACTGCCAGTGGCAATTCGGAGTGAGACAATTCAGCGAATTGTCGCAAGGAAACTTTCTTCATCAAACTTGTTTGATAGAATGAAATTTCGGGCTAGCTGAAAGTGAGTACTGAAAGGGACCGAGATCCACCAGAAAAACCTTAAAAATAAGTTAAAAGTAATATCACCTGCTATAAAAATTTACTTTGTGAAACAGTCTTTGTGTTACGTAACAAGTAAAGGCATAGCGAGTGTTTAGAAAAACGAATTATTGAGCTCGCAGACATATAAAAAAGCAGGTTTTTACACCTGCCTTTTTTATATCAGTAAACTGAACTTTACTGAATTATATAGTTACCGGTAGTCTGGTATTTACCATTGGCATAGACCTTAACTTTATAGTTGCCTGGCTTGAAAGAACTGCCTGAATTAGCGGTAAAACTAAAGTCAGCGTACTTTGCTCCATCCTTTAGGACAGCTAGACTGCCATTGTCGACAAAATGACCATCCAAATAACGCGTGTACTCTATCCTCGTACCCTTCACAACATTATTTAGCGAAGATACTACGTGCAATTGAGAATCACTAGCACCAAGAACCGATGAAGGTGCTACAGGCTTGCCAGTGCTATCAACCTGGTTGCTAAACTGAACATCATTAATTAGTAACTTCTTTGAAGAATTAGCAATATTATTGGTATTGACTACATCATTATTCTGAGTTCTAAGATAAGCAACGTAACCTACTCCAACCACTAAAGCCACTAGGGCTACGAGCAATAGAACATGGGTAAAGCCTTGTTGGGTCTTCTTTGTAAATGACTTCATTATTGCTGACCTCCCGCGTTAGTACTTGTTGGGGTTATGTTTGTATTCTCCTGATTGTTGTCGTTGCTAGATCCAGTATCAGACTTATCTATATTATTGGTGCTGTCGGACTTCTTGTCGCTACCGCTTCCTTCGCCCTTTTTGTCAGATTCATCCTTGCTCTCTGGAGCTTCTGGAGCTTCTTTGGCTTCTTCTGGCTCAACAGTTTCTTTAACTTCTGCCTTTTCTTTATCTACTTCTCCGCTTTTTGTCTCTGCTGCTTTTATCTCTTTTGCTTGCTTAGCTGCAACAGGATTACTAGCAAGAGTTGCCTGACCTGCACTAACATCTACTGCGTAGTTGCTAGGAGGAGCTGTTGCTGGAGCAGCTGGCGTTGCCGGTGTAGCGGTCTGGGCAAAAGTTGCCGACCCATAAGACGCCACTAAAGCCAACACTGATGCTGTACCAATTGCTCCTGAGGTTATTTTCTTAATATTCATAGCCATTAGGATCGCCTTTCTTTAATTGATAATGGTTGTGCTTATATAATAACCCCTTTTTTTTAAAAAACAAAATTTCTAGTGCTTTGTTTTAGGCTTATTTTGAAGAAGTAATACAGATATTAAACTCAAGCCTAAGCCTATACCTATAGCAACTGCTTTATAGTCGTTTACATCCTGCCAGTACTGTTGTTTAGTGGTGTCTAAAAGCCACGAAACACCCGTTGCGGTTGGTAATAATACCCACATTACTAAACCTAAAATTACTGCAACCATGGTGTTTAGGGCTATCGCGGAGCCTTTGGTAGTACCTCTAGACAATAAGCCTGCAAAAACTATACTAAGCAAAACAACAGAAAGCCTTACGTATGCTTCACCCTCACCAGGTACAACAGCACTCGCGGCGCTAATTACCACAGGGTCAAGATTGCTGAGCAAAACAAGCCCAGTGCTAGCAGCAAAAAACATGATACCTACATTAGATTTAAAAAACACTAACATAGCCAGTGGCAACCCCAAAAATAACAATGCTGGTATAACCAGTT
>CAYVHE010000074.1:0-3162 GCA_964451085.1 uncultured Candidatus Saccharibacteria bacterium
AAATTATGATTGTTGGCGGTCACGATAAAGGAAGTGATTATTGTGCAATGATTAACAGGTTAACTAATGACGACGTTAAATACATAATTTGCGTTGGTGCCACCGGTAAATTTATTGCCACTCAACTTATAAAACAAGGCTACGATAGCCAACGCTTAACTTGTAAAGATGATTACAATGAATGGACTATGCAAGAAATTGTAGAAGTTGCAAAATCTAAGTCTTCTGAAGGCGACAATGTGCTGATGTCTACAGGTTCGGCCAGTTTTGGCATTTTTAAAGACTACAAAGAGCGTGGGAATCAATTTATATCGACAGTCCAAGACCTTTAGCTACATCCTGAAGTCTATCTAATACAGGCTCAGTTGGCTGAATAACCTGTACTTCTTTACCTGTTAAGTTTTGCAACTTTTCTTGAATCCAATGGTAATGTGTACACCCCAGAACAACAACGTCAGCTTTAGCTTTTTTAATCTGTTCAACTGTTGGTTCTAGAGACGGTGTATTTTTCTTGTTCTGATCAATCATACTCGCCCAAGTCGAACAATCTGGCTCTAATACAGCAATTTTAACGGCGTGTTTTACTTTTAACTGATGGTACTTGGCACTGTTAAGCGTGGCTGGAGTAGCGCAAACAGCAATTGAGTTAGAACGAGTCAGCTTTGCAGCTGCTTTAATCATCGGTTCTACCCCGACTAACGGAACACTTATGCGATTCCTGAGCTTATCAATGATGTTAGTGGTCACTGTATTGCAAGCCACAACCACTATATCGCATTTCTCATCCTCAAAACTCTTAAAAATTGGCAGAGTTAATTTAAATAACTCACTAGCAGTTTTATTGCCATAAGGGATATTTTTACGATCTTCTTTATAAATAATTATTACGCCTGGAAACCGATATTTTATAGCATCGACAAAATACTTTCCACCCACTCCAGAATCAAAAACTCCGACTTTAACTGTTTTGTTCTGCTTCATTTTGTAGCCGAGCTGCGGTGATTACGTTTTCAAACAAGGCTGCTACTGTTAAGGGCCCTACCCCGCCCTTCTGAGGTGTTATAGAAATTTTAAGCATCGCTCTTACTTCCTCGTCTACATCACCAACGAGACCGTTTTTGTTGGTAGCTACACCTGCATCCACAATTACCGCATCTTCTCTCACCATATCAGCGGTGATTAACGCCGGTACTCCCGTTGCGGTCACTAGGACTTCTGCATCTCTTGTAACTGCGCCTAAATCTTCTGTTTTTCTATTAGCAATAGTAACTTGGTACCCTGAACTAAGCCACATTTTTTGCAAGGGTCTTCCTACTAATCTGCCACTACCGACAATTACTATGTTTTTCCCGACTAATTCTACGTTATAGCCAGCCAAAAGCCAACTTATTGCAATAGGTGTTGGGGCATCAAATTTCGAATTTTCTGCTAATCCGTCTGTGTCTTTATGAATATCAACAGTATTTAAAACTTCAGTAGTTTGTTTAGGGTCAGGCAGCGGAATCTGCACGATTATGCCGTGCACACTATCGTCATTATTTAGTCTTTTTATAGTGTCTACTGCCTCGGATTGGCTTATGGTATAAACGTCTACTTTTATCCCAATGTCAGCGCCATAGTTCTGCTTTATGCGCATATAACTGTCCACGATTTTTTCTGGATTTGTTCTGATTATTGCCAACTTTGGCATTACTTTCCATTGTTGGACTAAGCCTCTGACTGCTTTTGCCTGGCGCTCTTTGATGAAGCCAACTAATTCTGATCCATTAAGTTCTTTTTTCATGTAGTCTACATTGTAACAGCTTTTAACCTGTTTTTATGGTAAAATAACTTCTACGCACCCGTAGCTCAGCGGATCAGAGCGTCGCGCTTCGGACGCGAAAGTCGGGGGTTCGAATCCCTCCGGGTGTACCAATAAAAATGACTCAGTGTTTTGCTGGGTCTTTTTTGTTGGTATATTTGTAAAACAGCTTTAGCCCCTAAAATGGTTTATTCTCTGCACTTTAAACACCAGTTCAACGCTATTGGATGATTAGCAACTGCTATACTTGGACAATGTGGTTAATCTACGCAATTATTGGTGATTTTTTTAAAACTTCTACAAGCCTACTGAGAAAAAAGATTTCCAAGGATATTTCTGGTGATGTCTATATATGGGTAAATGCAACCATCTTTATAGTAATTTTGGCTCCTATCATTCTGCTGTCTGATTCTCAAATAATTAATCTATTTAAAGATCATTGGGCTTCCTTGCTTGGTATTGGCGCGACAACCGTCGCAGCTTTGTTTCTTGCTATAGAGGCCTAAAACGTGAAGAACTATCTTACATTGCACCTCTTGCAGCCTTTATCCCAATTTTTACACTTATCTTGGCTTGGATATTTTTAAGTGAGGCCCCTCCTGCAATTGGTATAATCGGTATTTTATTAGTGTTTTTAGGGGTATATGTAACAAATCTAACTAGTAAAAAAATTCGTTGGATTGACCCGATAGTACATGTTTTCAAAAACAGCGGTGCGCGATTTGGTATTGGAGTATCGTTTAGCTTCGCGGCGAGCACTGTGTTAATAAAAAGCATAACGAACTCTGGCTCAAAATATTCATCCGTGAGTATTATGCTTGGCATATCACTAGTGAGCTGGGCACTAACGTCTTATGTGCCCATCCTAAAACTTAAAAAGCTTAAGAAAGCATTAAGCTCACATAGATTATTATTATTTGGAGCATCATCTAGTAATATGCTAGGTAGGTTTTTTGGAATCTTGGCTATAGCCGGAACATTTTCTAGCTATGCAATAAGTATCAGAAGGCTAGATATAATTTTTACTGTTCTATTGGGGTGGCAAATACTGAAGGAGACCAACATTAAAAACAAACTAATTGGTAGCGCCTTGATGACCACAGGTGTAGCTATAATAGCCTTGTTTTAACCATACAATGTCGAATATTGTCATTGAGTGCTCTTGATTTTTAGGTAGAACAGAGGTAGAATAACCTCTGTATTTGCGAATTTGTACTCAAATTAACTTAGCTTCAAGTATAATTGGTTTATACCTTTCACTTTAAAAATATATATCTACGTAAGGGCCAGTAGCTCAGCTGGTTAGAGCACCTGCCTCTTAAGCAGGGTGTCCCGGGTTCAAGTCCCGGCTGGCCCTCCAA
>CAYVHE010000075.1:0-3103 GCA_964451085.1 uncultured Candidatus Saccharibacteria bacterium
ACAAATAATTATACAACCTAACGGTGTATCTGTCAACAGGATTAACTATTTTGTTCCAGGGCAAAATATATTGCTCCTTTAACTCCATTTAGGTAGTCGTCAGACTTCGTAATATAGTCTTCTAGATTTGGTAAGGGCAAGTATCCGTTAAAAAGAATGGAAACTTTACTGCGAATATCATCTATTAACCCCGGATGGTTCAGTACTCCTCCGCCAATAACGATTTTTTTAGGGCTTAAGGTCGTTATAATATTACCAACTCCTTCGGCCAAATATGTAGACTCCAAATCCCATACTTCATCGTTGTCTGTTAAATTTTCACCACCATAACCCCACTTATGTTGAATGGCAAAGCCACTCGCTAAACCTTCCAAGCAAGTATTATGAAACGAGCAAAAACCATTAGAATTCTCTACATCGTAAGGTATTCGCATATGGCCTACCTCTAAATGAGAAAGACCCTGATAAATTTCGCCATCGATAATTAGTGCTCCACCTATGCCAGTGCCAACCGTTATATAGAATAAGTTATCTACGCCTTGTGTTTTTCCAAAATAATATTCGCCTAATCCTGCACAACCGACATCTGTATTTACGTATATTGGAACATTTAGAGAATTCTCTAACTTGCCTTTAATGTTCTTGTTTTGCCAACCAACTTTCGGGGTATTTTTTATCCAACCAAAAGTTTCTGACTTTGTATCTAAATCTAGGGGTCCAAAGGATCCAATTCCTAGCGATACTATATTGTATTGTCTAAAATAGTTTATGACAGCAAGTATAGTAGATTCAAATTCTTTAGTTTCGATAAAAATTTTATCTTTGATATAACCATTACTGTTGCCTACTGCACAAACAAACTTCGTTCCACCAGCCTCTATCCCACCATATAGGTTTTCTGTCATGTAGTTATTATACCTTAGTTAGTTACTAAAAATGTTTTGCTACGTAACACGCTACGTAACAAAGATAACTCGAAAATCTAAAAGTTAGCGTACTATATAATAAGTACATAAGGGGACAGCCAGTTTGCGAAAAGAAGATAGACTAAAAATTGATACTAGGAAGTTCCAGTTTGTTCTTGATGAGTTCTTTTTACTTAAATATTTTCAGGGTTTAAATGGCCGGCATTGGGGATTAGCCGGAATCCTAGGACTAGATCTTGGACTATTAGCTAGCTTTATAATTAAAACTGATTTATGGACCAGGTCTGCTACTTTTAGCCAGTTTGGCACCGACATCAGAACTGCTCCATATTTTACTGCCTCGTTATTTTTTGGTGCTTATGGTCTGTGGCGCTGGCGTAATTATTTGCGTCGTACCACACACCGTCCTGGAATAACTACCACCTTGATAACTCTGACAATTTTAGGGTTGTACGTAGTTGCGTTTATGCCTCTTGGCTGGACGCACAGAGTCACCCAAATACACTATTTCGGCTTCTTTGTGGCGGGAGTCAGCATAATGGGCACTGTAATAGTGGATATGCTGCTTTATAAAACAAGGGATAATAAGTACAAACGGTACTGGCAATCTTTGCGCTTAATATCTACTCTGTTTATTTTAGCCGGTATAGTTATTACTTCTTTATCGTCAACAGCTCTTAATGAGTATCTAAAATTAGGATTAGTCGGGGAAATTTCCATTTTGATTGGATATACAACCTGGGTCTTTATTAAGACGTATCAAGGCGATTGCCCTAATAGTAACCTTGCAGGCTTTTTAGATAAGGTTACTGACATTGAATAGGGGTACCCTCCATTCCGTTTTGAATCAGCCCACTAAACTATAGATAATAATTAGTAAATATTGCAAGGTTATTGTATAATAAGCTTATGCACAATGTGGAACTTGGGAAGTCTCGGATTGAGGCTATGGACCAACAGTCAGTAAACGAAAGCCCAACAAACTTATTAGTGTCTGATGAAGGTGACGTCTTAGCGTGGTCTTCAGAAACAACTACCTCTGAGAACAGTGCTTTTAAAATGAGTGTTAGCTACACTAACGTTTTGAGAGCCTTTGTCCTACATCCGGATAATAACTCGCCGATGGAAACGATTGCTAATAGTATTGCTCTTAAAAAAGAAATAGTTATTTCTGAAGCATTGCATCGTGAAGATGCTCATGATGCCTTGTCAGCACTATGCCACACAGCAGGTAAACGTCTTTTAACCTATGCTGGAGTTGGCCCGCCTCTTGTTACTATGATAGACATAGCTGACACAGCTATTGCATCACCTCCAGGACTAGATATTGGGATATATATTACGTTTATGCTTAGGGCTTACCCTAAACTAGTTAAGGATTGGTATAAATTACGTAAAAGTCTTAATAAACCGGATATTAACAATCCGTTGTTCACTGTTAAGCGTCAGAATGAACAGCCTGAGCTGTACGCTATGCAAGAACTGCTTTCTGAAGTTGGCACCGAAGTGTTTCTTAAGTCTGATTTAGCTGCAGGGGTTCCTCAAAGTGTACGGGTTTTATCAGCGGCCAAAAAAGATAATATGGGAGCTCGTTTAGCTTATTTTGAAACTTTAAGACGAGCCAAAGTACGTAGGGGACAAGCAGAGCAGATGAGGCGACATCTTCACCCTAGGAACTCGTAGTTTAAAAAAACTAAACAAGGATACCATTTCTTTATTGAGGAAGTTTGATGGCTGTTGGTAGGCTCTTCGTAGGAGATATTTATAGCTTAATATAACATAAGCATTTCATTTGAGATAACTTCAGGGCTTTACAAAAATGTGTCGTATACTTATAGATATTGGTTATGCTAATAGGTAACGTCCAACTAATGAGGAAATATGTCTACAGATAACAAAAGAGGCTTTACAATAATAGAATTACTTATTGTGATTGCTATTATCGGCATATTAGCAACGCTAGTTTTAACTAATTTTCAGGGCGCTCAAGCAAAAGCACGTACATCAAAAGCAGAACATGATTTACAGCTTGTAGAAAAAGCAGTTGCTGCTCTGACAATAGATGTCAGTAAGTGGCCTAACGGCTGTCTTGTTAACGCTACTTCAAATCCGGAAGTAAACACCTAAATTCTAGAACCAAACGCAACCTGCGCTAATTCTAGCTCTTTGTTGGGGTT
>CAYVHE010000076.1:0-2944 GCA_964451085.1 uncultured Candidatus Saccharibacteria bacterium
CAGATGTAATTGTAACACGTTTATGCTAATTAGTCAATGATTTTCTTAGGGTGGGAGGGAGAAGATGTGTTGATCATAAGCTATAACAAGCACTCCTCAGCCTCCTTAACCGCAAACACCTCAAAATCATCTTCATCTAGATAGCTATCATCCATCTTCTCCTCAATATAGCTCTTCAGTCGTCTTCTGTCTGCTAGTGAACGTCTTACTAGATATACATCTGGGTACTTCTCCCATTCCCACTCTTGGTTATCGTAGTGCCTCAATATACTTCCTGATCCATTTCTTAGCTATAAACAAGTGCTGATCGTCTGGAAAGACATCTATTAAGCAGCGGTAACCAGTATCTTTGTTGAGTACCTCTAGGCTTGGATAGGACCGTAGATAGTTATCTTGATCATGCGTCATATCGGTAGCAGTCAGTATTTCTAGCTCATCACCTACTGAATCCCGTATATCCAAATACGCTGCCATAATATCTACTTGCAGATCAATAAAGCTACCAGTCTTCTTATCCTCGTACCTCCTAGTTAGTAAAACCTCCTTATTAACCCTCTCACACTCATTCTCTTCATTCTTCCTGCCCATATCCTTGACCGCCTCACTCAGTCCGTATCCAGGCCCACCAAGCAGCTTTACAGCCTTTAGCGTTAAATAGTACCGTGCAGACTTATTTTGCAACCGATACGACTTATTGTGCTTTCTCCCTAAGTAGCCTCTTCTATGTAATATAGATAAAGCACTATATGCAGAGTTAGTAGTAATGTTCCTATATCTAGCTAGATTGTCTGTTGTTAAGTATCTGAATGTGTAGGTAAGTAATAATGAATCTAGTTGTTTAGTATTTAGTTTAGGTTCAGTACGATGATTAGTAGTTTTAATAGTGATGCTCTTTTTCTACCACCCATTTGTTAAACGCTTCTTATACGTAGTATATAAAAAAACAAAAAAGTAAAAGAAAAACAGGGGTAAAGTAGGAATAAGGTTCTAATTTCGAAAAATAAAACTGCTTACTGAGGTGGATAACTCGCAGAAAAGACTTGAACCCCACCCTCTAAGGGTGGTATACTGGTACTGAAAAGGCGGGTTACTAGGTACTATGGGTAGAAAAAAAGGATCGCTCAACAAGCAACCAAAATCACTTCCAGATACAGCTTATCTGGCTACCCAGCAACGTGTAGAATTTCTTGCAAACATTATTATTGAGCGTATTCAACAAGACCAAAAAAATGGTGGTAGATTACTAAAGAAGCTCCAGAAGGCCAATCATGTATGAAGCTTTACGTGGTAAGCGGGCTATGTCCGGTGTGCGTGTTTCTAGCATCAAACAAGGCACGGCTGGCGATTCGCCCGAGGCTCAAAAGGAGCAAATTGAGTCGTTCACACAAATGCACGGCATAACACTCATTAAAGAGTTCAGATTTATGGAGTCTGCCTTCCATACTAAGCAGCCGATGCAAGAGGCGGTAGATTATTTCAAATATCCAAAAAACAAAGTAGATTTATTTATCATTAAGTCCATTGATCGGTTTACTCGCGGAGGCTTGGATACATACCGTCCACTCAAGTTGCAACTTCGCAAGTACGGGGTAGAGCTTATGGATATTCACGGTGTTATTAGTCCAAATAAGGTAAATACGCTTGATCATCTTGGTGTTGAATATGACTGGAGTGGCTACTACCCGTCTGACAAGATGGAAATGTTGGAAGCTGAACGAGCTAAAGATGAAATGCGCGACATAATGACTCGTATGATTGGGGCTGAGGTTCGCTACACCCGTCTAGGCTACTGGATGCGGCAGTCACCATATGGCTTGCAAAGTAAAAAAATAGATACAGAGAACGGTAGGCGTTGTATTTTGGTGCCAGATGACAATGAAGCACTATTCATAACAAAAATGTTTGAACTTAGGGCTCGTGGAACGCTCAGTGACAAGCAAATAGTAGATAAGATAAATAAGCTGGGCTATAGATCACGTCAAACAAACATTAGAAGCAAAAAAGATAAAACTCAGATTATTGGTAAGCGGGGCGGAGTTAAGCTATCCGTAAAAGCCCTGCAGCGTGTCGTTGAACGGCCCATCTACGCAGGTGTTATTTGCGAGAAGTGGACTGACAACCAGCCCGTTAAAGCGGCTTTTGAAGGGCTTATTGATGTTAAATTATTCAACAAAGCTAACAAAGGCAAGCTAACTGTTCTTCTAGAGAAAGAAGGTGTGCAGATTTACAGAGAGGATCACCCTGAATACTTAATACGGAAACGAGTCGAAAACCCAGACTTTCCGTATAAACAAAGTGTGATGTGCCCTGAGTGTAGTAAGCCGCTCATGGGAAGCGCCTCGCGAGGCAAAGCTGGCAAATACTATCCCGCATATCACTGTGGCCGTGGACACAACTTTAGAGTACCGCTAGAACGCTTCAATACAGCCATAGCCCAGTTCGTAGATGATATACGTGTGACGCCTGAATATATAGATAAGGTCGAGAAAACAGTCGTAAAAGAATGGGAGAAGCACGAAAAGGAAGAGCAAAGCGAAGAGCTGACCTTCGCGGCGCGTGAACGAGAAATCGAAAGTCAGATAGATCTTATTAGTGAAAACGTATTACTCATAAGCAATGAAAGTCTGTTAAAGAAAATGGAGGATAATGTGAACAGGCTAGAACAAGAATTGACAGAGCTACATAAAGAAAAACGACAAACTATTGGCAAGAAAACAACAGATATGCGAGTGGTTATGAGATACATTAGATATTTTCTCGAACACCTTGATGATCTACTTATAAAACAGATTGATCCACTACAAAAAGCTCGCTTTTTCAGTGTACTTTTCGACAAAGCACCAAACTTCAATCAAATAGAGTCTGGAACACAAAATCCATCGCTCCGACCCCTGTTAAACAAAGTCTTTACGATGGATTTTGACAATAATGGACACTTGGAGGG
>CAYVHE010000077.1:0-2892 GCA_964451085.1 uncultured Candidatus Saccharibacteria bacterium
AAAGATATTATCATCACCTGAAACGGAACCAAACTTATCACGTCGTAAGCATTCCATGATTTCACTTGATGACATCAAGCCTGTGTTGCTACCGCCAGCAACGAAAATACCATTTTCGCCATAGTCTGTTTTATCTACTTTATTCGCTTCCGTACCGTAAGCTCCAACTGCACCACCGTAGGCTTTGTAGGCGACAGAATACGGCTTATCGAAAAGAACTACAGTACAACCTGTGAGCTTGTCTAGGTGTGTAGAATGACCTACCTTCACACCCTTTAACGCAGTTAATGTGTTGTTTTTCATAACTACATAATAACAGGGCTAAAGTGTAATAGCCACACAATACCTCAACATATACTCTAAAACTTGTCCAGAGCTCTTAGGATGCGTCACAGAGCGTATAAAAATGTGGTTCATGAATACACTAGATTCCTACTAGAGCAAGCCTGTCTGAATTTTTTTTCCAGATTTTTGACCCCTCAATGCCATTTATTCACATAACAACACTCCTATTTTCTGACATCAAAAACTGAGATATTAGTACGGAAACAAGAACTTTTCAAAAAGTTGTCAGAAAACTAAATACTACTTTGTTCTGATTGTCTTTAGCTGTATTCATCTTTTCGGCGAATACCTTGTTATTCATATAGCGATAATATGTATCACGACTTATACCTGCATAATTACAGGCATCAGTGATGGTTGCATTGTGCTGTATTGAATCTGCTAATTTGATGATTGTCTTATAGGTGACTACTGGCTTTCTGCCAACTGATTTTTTTATTTCCATTTCATCTTTTTTATATTCGGCAAAACCTCTCCTCTCATAATATCAAATACACCATTTTGCTCTTGACAAAACTATCAAGCTTATGCTATAATTAAAGGTAGAGTAATCGTTGGAGTTCTCTCTTAGTCGCCCAGTTACTATTTGACAGAATAAGTAGTAATAGTAATCCAGCTAGTCCTGAAAACTGAACGGACAAACTAAAGCAAAATATTACTAATTTGCTCCACAGTCGGCGACTGAGGCATTCCAACGAAAGGGACGGAGTGTGTCCTCATTATTAAGAAAGCCCGATGGATTACGGGCTTCATTCTCATTGGCTGTATTGCCAAATAAACCAAAAATACAAAATGTTGATGACGGGCTGATAGAGTATGCAGCTGCGCTAGAAGCTATAGACGAAAACAATCCACTAGCCGAATTGAATGCGGTTTCAATATCAGACAACAATGGTGGTCGTATCTTCCTCTAAAACAGAGTAAAATTAAGCTAGTATGCAAGTCGTAGAAGAAATAGACAGAACAAAACTACGCTATGTTTTGTATGCCCGTAAATCTAGTGAGGATGAGGGCAGTCAAGTCCGAACTCATAAAGACCAGATAAAGCATTGCACGAAACTTGCTGAATCTAAAGGGTTAAACGTTATAGCAACTTTCAAGGAGAGCAAATCTGCCAAGAAGTCGAACAACCACCCAGTCTTTAATCAGATACTTGAAGACATCAGAAACAATAAGTACGATGCTATTTTAGCGTATGCCCCCGACAGGCTCTCACGCAACATGCTTGAAGGAGGCTTACTCATCAACATGCTAGATGAGGGTATGATAAAAGACCTCCAATTCCCAACTCTACTATTTTCTAATGATGCATCGGGCAAATTAACTCTGGGTATAATGTTCTCAATATCCAAACACTTCTCCGATGACCTATCCACTAAAGTACAGAAAGGTGTGTCTGGAAACCTTGAAGACGGCAAATCGGGTGGTCAGCCCAAATGGGGATATGACAGAGATGACCAAGACGGCTTATACCGTCCTAATAACTTGTTCGATGTAGTGCAAGAGGCTTGGTACATGAGGGCTAGAGGCGCTACAAACAAAGTGGTCCTCGATTACTTACTCGAAAAGAGTTATCACCGTATGACTAAAATTTCGAGAAAGAATAAAGTCAGTAAAAGGATATTGCCTACCGAAAAGAGTGTAGGTCAGATGTTCCGTGACCCTTTTTACTATGGACTACTCGTGCAGACAGAACAGACTATCGACCTACCTAATATTCACCTTGACTTCAAACCTATGATTGATGAGGGAACCTACAATCAGGTTCAGGCACTAGCCTATAGTCGTAAGCGTGACACAAACCCTAATAAAAGAATAGAGTTCAAGCCACTTACACACATGGTTTTCTGTGGCGTCTGCATGAGCGATAGATGGATGTTAGCAGGTAAAAACAAACCAGGTGGTAGCGACCACCACGTCCTAACTTACCGTTGCGATAATAAGGAGTGTGCTCGCACCGTTAAGTCAGTAAGAGCCAGATTTATCTTTGACGCAATCTACGAATTATTAGAAAAACTAGAGCTATCAGACGAAACATACGAGCGTTACAGCAAGCGTATAGACAGCTTCACTGATGTTAAAATCCTCAAAATTAAACAGGATATTTCTAGCAAAAACGGGGCTAATGCTCATAAAAAGAAGGAGCTAAATGAACTGTCACTTGGGCTAGGTAACATAAGTCGTAGTTCGAAAGCCTATGCCATTACAGAAAATAAAGTTGAACAGCTTGCCATTGAAACTCAAGAATTAGACGAAGAAATAGACAAGCTAAAGAAAAAGATTGCAAATCCAAGTAAAATCAAACTGACCAAAGAGCAGTTCTTGAACCTAGTTAAATTAGCTCCTGACAAGATGAGAGCAGGTTCAGCAGTTGAAAAAGACCGTATTGCACGGATATTGTTCTTGAACCTACGCATAAATGACAAAAACGGCCTCTCCGTTATCTGGAAAGAACCGTTTGATAGCTTGGTAAAAGCTATTGAAATGTCGTCTGGTGCGCGAGAGAGGACTTGAACCTCCACGCCTTGCGGCATTAGTCCCTCAGAC
>CAYVHE010000078.1:0-2864 GCA_964451085.1 uncultured Candidatus Saccharibacteria bacterium
TGCTTTTTAATATTTTTAGGCTTTAAATTATTTTTGAGCTGCTTTTACTACGGCGCTAAAGGCTTTTGGCTCATTTACGGCAAGCTCGCTTAATATTTTTCTATCTACTGTTATGTTGCGAAGTTTCATATTATTTATCAACTTACTATATGTTGTGTCGTTTAGTCTTGCAGCTGCATTGATACGTACATTCCAAAGTTGTCTGAAAGTTCTTTTACGAATTCGCCTGTCGTTATACGAATTTTCTAAGGATTTAATAACGGCTTGTTTACCTCTACGAACACTCGATCGATTAGATAGAGTCATCCCCTTAGTGGCTTTACGTATTTTGTTGTGTCTTGCTCTGGCTGTTACGCCTCTTTTTACTCTCATTTACTAAACTCCTAAATTTAATTTTGCACTTTTTGCTTGTTTGCCAGTAAGTACCTTAACACCAGCATGAGTTCGTTTACGGCTCTTACTCTTCTTCTGAAGAAGGTGATTTCCTGTAGCTCTTCTGTGCATTACTTTACCTGACTTACTTACTTTCATGCGGTCTTTTGTACCACTATGAGTCTTGAGTTTTGGCATGTTGCGATCTCCTTATAACGAAACTTATTTGTCTGCCGGCGAATTGTGGTGCCTGGTCGACAACTATTTCTTCTTTAAATGATTCTATTATTTTTTCTGCTAACTTGAACCCCACATCTCTATGGGCAAGTTCTCTTCCTTTGTACCTAAGTACGTACTTTACCTTATGTCCAACAGCTAGAAACTCTCTTGCTTTTTTAGCTTTTACCTCGAGGTCGTGATCACTAATTTTGAGGCCCATGCGTAGTTGCTTAATGTCTAAAGATTTTGAATTTTTCTGATTCTTTTTAATCTGTTTAGTACGCTGGTAGTTATATTTGCCCCAGTCGATTATTTTAGCGACCGGTGGATCTGCTTGAGGTGATATCTCCACTAAATCTAGCTCGGCATTCTGTGCAGCTTGGAGTGCTTCTTGACGGGTAAGTAGTCCTACTTGGTTACCTTCTTCGTCAATAACACGTAATTTCGGCGCCCGAATTTGATCATTCAGACGAGTGTATTTGGCTATAGTATTGGCTCCTTATTAACAAAGTTATTTGAGAGATTGTATCAGATAAGCGACTTAAATACAAGGGTCATATGCTTGTTTCTAGACCATTTTTAATGGTCGGTATTGTAAGGCTTCGGCAATGTGTTCTTTTTGAATGGTCTTTGATTCTTCTAAATCAGCAATTGTTTGGGCTATTTTAATAATTTTCATATATACGCGAGCTGATATATCAAGTTTTTTTGCGGCATCATCGAAGAATGTCTTCGTGTCTGGTGAGAGATTAATGTGTTTTTTGATGTCACGATTGTTCATCGTTGAATTCAACATTCCTCGCTTGTCCTGAAAGCGTTTTCTTTGAATGTCCTGTGCTTTTATTACTCTATGTCGTATGTCTGAGCTTTTTTCTTCGTTTGTGTTTTTCTTTAATAAATTAGTATGCTCTACGGAATCAACCGTTACATGTATATCAATCCTGTCCAATATTGGCCCTGATAGCTTTTTCTGGTATCTTATGAGGTCCATTGGAGTACATGTACAAGGTTTAGAGCTTCCATAATATCCACAGGGGCAGGGGTTTTTTGTTGCAATAAGCATAAATCTAGCAGGGTATGTAACTGTATCTTTGGCTCTAGACACCGTTACCATGCCGTCCTCTAAAGGTTGCCTTAAACTCTCAATGGTAGATCTTCTAAACTCTGGTAACTCATCAAGAAACAATACTCCACCATGTGAGAGGGTCACCTCTCCTGGTTTTGGCCGTTGCCCACCGCCAATAATAGAAACATCGCTAGAACTATGATGTGGTGATCTAAACAGCCTTTCTGTTACTAGATTAACAACAGAGCTACTAGTAAGACTGTGTAAATGGGTTATCGTTATTACTTCTTCTTTGGTTGGCGGAGTCATAATACCTGGAAGTGCTTTCGCCATCATACTTTTTCCTACACCCGGCGGACCATTCAGTAGGACATTGTGTCCTCCAGCAGCTGCTATTTCTAATGCACGCTTAGCTCTAGACTGACCAACTACTTCGTAAAAATCTATAGCAGGGACGGAGTTAGTAACGTTTTGCAAATTACGGTTTAAAACAGGCACAAAAGGGTTTGACTTTGTACTAGTTAACTCAGAGTATAATTTTCCTAAATTAGGACTACTGTGTATATTTGTACCACTAATTAATGAGGCTTGGTCAAAATTTCCTTGAGGTATTATGAAATTAGTGTAACCGTGTTTTATAGCACCTATAATCTTGCCCAGTAACCCCCGAACTGGTTTTATTTGACCATCTAAGCCTAATTCACCGAGAACAATCGTATTTTTAGGTAGTGAAGGGATTATTTTGGCTGATTGTAATATAGATAGAGCAATAGCTAAATCGTAATGTGCGCCGTCCTTAGGTACGTCAGAGGGGGATATGTTTACTGTAATTCTTCTTTTCGGTAGCGAAAGACCAGAATTCTGAAAAGCACTCCTTACTCTCTCGCGAGATTCGTCCAAGCTCTTTCCGGCAAATCCTACCAAGATGATAGCTGGGAGACCGTTAGATAGACTTGTTTCGGCAGACACAATTATACCCTTGCCGCCACTTTCATGAACAGAATCTACATACATATATATCTACTTTAAGCTTGATGGCAGCTAAAATCAATGTTTTATATGGTAAACCTGTAGGTAGGATAAAAAAGAACAACGACCTGCGAGAAGCCGTTGTTACAGATACGTTTTTGTTTTTGAGTACTTTATTTATTCAAAGTACTATCATTAGACTACCGATGTTTAGTGCTTATGTCAATAAGATTTTATC
>CAYVHE010000079.1:0-2774 GCA_964451085.1 uncultured Candidatus Saccharibacteria bacterium
AGCCGCTTCACCTACTGCTATCAAACAAAGGCTTTTCCCTGTGCCAAACAGAGAGTTTTTTCATATTTAGAAGCAAGGATACGCCAGATCCAATATCTATTGGCATCCAAAGCTCTTTTGAAAGATAGATGGGAATGATTGGATTAAACAGCAATGCTAATCCAGCAAACAGCCAAAGCTGTATGGTTAATTTATTTGAATAGGAAATATATGCAGCCCATGCAAACACCCCACAGGCCATGATCTTTAGAAGAGTGTAGTAACCGTATGGCATTGGAGCCAAGGCAATGAATAGTGCAATTGCAGTTAGATAGATCAAAGGTTTTGGCATAAGTAAATATTCAGCTATCCAAATCCAAAATGAAGATAGCTCGCAAACGCACACCAAACACAAGGACAGTCATTATGACCAGCTCCAGCAATACATTCCAATCAGCATTAAGCAGAGTCGCCAATACCGCTGCTGGTAACACTGTTCCACCTGTAAAGATCAACCCTAGAACTAAGCCAAATCCTCCCCAGTAGTTTAAAGTAAGAAGAATAGAATAGACCCACAACAAAAGCCCAAACAAATAAGAAGAGTATATCAAGCAAACCCCAGCAAATCCTGATAGGCGCCTTACAAACGATAAGGGAACAAAAATTAATAGAACTATTGGCAATGTATATGCCGCTACCATTACTAACCAAGGATAAATTTTCTCACTAGCCCAGATGGTTCCACTTATCATCATAACAGAAACAAATATCATCCCTGCAAGGAACAGAAGCCCTAGCAGACCAAAACCAAGATTTTTTAGCTTGTTTATTACCCCTCCCTCTTCAGTGCTTGAACTGCTGGGAACATATTCTGCATCAATAACTTCTTCTTGAGGGCTAGGAATATTCATCGAATCTTGCGCCTCAATAGATGAGGACATCTCTGCTCCACAATTAGGACAGAATTTATTATTAGTGGAGACTTCTTCTCCACAAGTTGAGCAACGCCACTCGTCACTTTGAGACTGATACATAACCCCTCCGGGAAACTAGAAAAACAACAAGACCTTAGGGTGCAACTAACTTGTATAGGTGCTGTCTAGTTACTCCCAGCCCTTAGCTAGTTTAGACTAATTTTCAGCAACTGCAAAATGATGTCCGCTTTTTACCAAAAAACAGTTGGGGAATATGTATAGGAGTGCGGTTATTTGGCTAGTGGTGTATAGGGCTGGTGTACGAACTCAATACTAAAAAGCAGCCAGTGGTGTATCGTATGGGTAGCTACCCTTACACCTAAAAAGAGAATGTGATCCAGCAATAGAAGAAAGCGGCAGGCGGGGGTGGCTTGTAGCAGGGTGAAGGCCATTATCTGCATGCAGAGCTTTCTTGTTTTTTCTGGTGAAGTTTTTTGCAGAATTTTTCAATTATTTCAGTTGGTGACTGTCTCAAAGCGGCCAACTTCGGACAGTCGCATGATGTGCATAATCCCTTTGATGAACGAACTGAGATTTCAAACTCACTTAATATTGGAAAAGACTTAGGCTTTACTTTAGTAACAGTTTGATCTATTGTAGACAATATCTGCATATTAATAGTGAGGTAATGTTAATGTTAATGCTCCCAAAAATGAATAAAGGTATTAAACAGGCAATGACTAAACTCGAAAAGGCTGGGAAGGTTGTGGTTGCTGCAGCGCTTATTTCAGGTGTTTCGGCTATCGCCATCCCAACTAATGAGGTTCAGGCCGAAGGTTTTAGTCAAGGTGCAATGGTTCTAGCTCCTGCTTTTCAAGCAAACGGAGATATTGCCGGGCACTACTCACATTCATCACACGAGTCACACGCATCACACGCATCACACGCATCACATTATTCTAGCCGTTATTAACGGTGGCTGATTCCGAAGCCAGTCTATCGGAGTTTTCCATCGGTGAGGATGAGTTAGGAATCTATGCTAGGGTATGTGTTGATTCAGACCTTTACACTCTAAATGCTATCTATAAGGCGGCTTATTGGTTTACTGACTACTGCTATTTGTTTTTGTCTAAACGATCCACAGTGGTTGAAGTCGAGTTTCGATTAAAAGATAGTGGATCAAACGCCCAGCTTAAGAATATATGTGGCGAGTTTCTAAATGGTCTGCTTGACCAGTCTGTAAGGCAACGGGTGCTAGAAGAGACTTCTGAAATTAGAAGCACCCTACTAAAGAAAGCGTTCTTTGATGCCAAGGCTGCCGTTGCAGTGAACATGATTTCGGACGAGTCCAAAGTTCCGCCTGCAACAAGCTCATTTAAAAATGATTTGTTGAATATTTCAGAGCATTAGCCACGGATGTTTGTGCGCGAGATCGACAACCTTCTGTATAGTCGCAAGGCACTTACAGTAACCAGAGATGTTTACCTTCCTTACTGTGATATTCAAGTGCTTCCTTTAACCAACAACAGAGCAAGAGTATCGCTTACTATTAAAAGTGAATATTCGGAAGACTCCAGGCAAATTGTGTGCGAGTTCTGGAACTACTTTCTTGAATGCTCTTGTAAAAATAATCTCGAGTCTGATTAGTTATGTCTGACAACACCTTTTTTGAAAAGGAGCACTTTGCTTCTTTCAAACAAACTCCAGGCTACTCGATGCTGCCGTTCCGCTTTGAGCGGTCAGGAAAAGATCAATATTTAATCATAAATGAAGTTGGAGAATATGAGTATTTAACCGCTTTTAATTTTTCTGCATTTGTTAACCATCAGCTTTCACCAGAAAGCGGGAGCTATATCAAGCTCAAAGCCAAACATTTTTTGA
>CAYVHE010000080.1:0-2619 GCA_964451085.1 uncultured Candidatus Saccharibacteria bacterium
TATAAGATTAAGCTCCTCTCCGAATGGCACAGAGTACACGCGAATTTTTAATTCCCTAGTGTTCAGGTCCTTGTCTCATTGGCATGATTTTCATGTCCATACTTAGTTTGTAATTTATTGAGGTAGTATGACAGTGCCAAATAATCCTTTAATCAGTGTTATCGTGGCCTCATGGAATGTTGCAGATACGATAAACCGTTGTATAGACAGTGTCTCTAGGCAGACTTATCACTGTAAGGAACTGATTATAATTGACGGCAACTCCAAAGATGGAACGGTAGAGATTCTTAAGTCCCGTTATGACGATATAATTTACTGGGAATCAAAGCCGGATAGAGGCGTTTATCATGCTTGGAATAAGGCATTGAAGCATGCACGGGGAGAGTGGATAACCTTTCTCGGTGCAGACGACTATTTGGTTGATTGCACCATACTTGATAAACTGATCGATGTTGCTCGTGGTAGAGATATCAATTTAATCGCATCGCGTTTAAGACTTGTTGATGAAAACGGCAGGATGCTTACGGCCATCGGGGAACCGTGGAGTTCGGAAAAGATAAAATGTTACATGAATATCGCGCATCCGGGGCTCTTGCATCACAAGACTCTTTTTGAAAACTATGGAATGTTTGATGAACAGTATAGAGTGGCAGGTGATTATGAGTTTATTCTTAGGGTCGCTGAACATATTAAAGCGGCTTTTCTTGATGACTTTACAGTTTGTATGCAACGTGGAGGTCTATCAAGATCTTGTATAAAGACTGTTTTGTCTGAGACCAAAGAGATACAGTCTCTCAATGATGGTATCGGACCTATTAAGGCTTGGAGGAATTACATGGTTGCTAGTTTCAAAGCCAAGGTTAGGAAGATTTTGTGCGAATATTGAATGTGTCTTCAACTATGCGTATCAAATTATGCCGACACAATGTCGTTTCGGTGTGTAGTTGTAACCAATATTTTGTATGCCTAATCTATCTGACAATGCGTGTAAAGAGGTTGGTATGCGCGTCCTGATAGTTTTGTTCGTTTTTTTTACCCCGTTGACTTTTTGCAGTATCTATCTGTCTGGGCATCGTGTTTTTTTAGCCATGATTCCGGCTATGATTGTTGCTATAATAGTAACATTTGGTATTACGGGAGGCATGCTCCATCTGTTGCGATTTACTGATAAGTGGTTGCTTCCGTTTGCTATGTTTATTATAGTTGGCATCATATCTATAATATTTTCACCATACATTTCGGTCTCAGCTATGAAGGGCGTGCTTCAGGTTGCTGGTATATTAGGTATGATGGGAGTTTCACTCGCTATCACAAGATGTGTGAGAGATGATCCTATATTTCTTCTTCGAATCGTAAGAATTCTTGTGGTGATTTTGAGTATAATAGCCGCTATAGGTGTTCTTCAATTCTTAGTGGTAAATTTATTTTTGCATGGCCAAGGATTAGATTTTTCATATTTAAATAATATAGCTGGTGGAAAGGTGTGGAAACAACCTGGATATATTGGACCCATTTATCGTATCAATTCATTAATTGATGAGCCTTCACATTTTGCAGGGTATCTAGGCCTTGTTGCTGGATTAGCTCTGATTCGACTCGGTATTTTAGGCAAGGATCGTGGGAGCATCTTAAGCTCAGTCATCTCGTACAGGTCATCCATGCTCATCCTACTTGCATTTTTGATGTCTTTTTCCATGCTGGGATATTTACTGCTTAGTATAATTTTAATTGCTACATTATTTCTTTCGAGAAGGTTTAGTTTTAAAAATTTTTTTAGAGTTTTTGGTGTTCTTGTAATCATAGGCATAAGTGTTTTTTCTTTGGTTACCCTTACTGGTCCGGAATTTAAAACAAAATTCTCAACAATACATTTAATATGGAGTGCACAGAGCGAAGGAGTTAATTCTGTTGAGGTAGAAGCAATCTCGGCTCTTGCTGTGGCTATCAATACTGAGGTGATGCGCAAAAATATTGTTAAGAGTCCACTAATAGGTATTGGACTAGGAGCTCATCCGGATTCTTTTGAAAAAGAAGCTCCGAGCTATATTAATCTCGACAGTGTGTTGAAGTCATTAAATAAAGAAGACGCTGCCAGTCTTCTCCTACGGCTTCTATCAGAGACAGGTGTCTTGGGTATGTTTCTGTTTCTCTTGGGTTGTGTGATTGTAGTTTTTAGAGCGAGGTGTGCGATTTTATACACCTTGGAACATAGTGCTTCGGGGAAACGAGGGACGCCTTCTCTTATGCTCACAGTTGCTATCGGTATTTCCGCGTCTAGTATTGGAATAGTTATTTTCTATCTAGTTAGAATGGGTAGATATTACGATCCATTGTTTTGGTTACCGTTGGCTTTAACCGCTTGTATCCCTCATTTGTTGGAGGTTAGGATATGTTCGTCTAAAATATGTTCTTGAAATGATGCTAAACGGATTTTATTATGAAAAAAAATTTGATTACAGGTGGTTCTGGGGCATAGACACAAATCTTATGGAGCATTATCTGCAGGATTCATAAGTACGCTGTCTGGTTTAAAAATAGTAAACTCAACAATTGAAGAGTATGAAACAAACATTGCTTAAGACAACGTAAGCCGTGAGACGACCGTCCATAAAAACACGC
>CAYVHE010000081.1:0-2526 GCA_964451085.1 uncultured Candidatus Saccharibacteria bacterium
CGTAGCTTATAAAAGTATTCACTCGATATTCCTTATTTTTATACACACAACGACCAAGCTCACCGGAAAATTTGTAGCGCAGCGGAAAGTTTGTCCGAGTGCAGCGCTTTGTTAGCTGCTTTCAAGCTCAACTGCGACCAGCGGCATCTTTAATGAACTGACCCAAATCTTTACCTTTAAACTCGTATTGTTCTAGAACATGGACATTGTCATCTTTTATATGCAATTGTCCTTCATTACCTTTATTTCCTCGGTGCTGTCCTTTGGAAAACAGCGGGTTATTTGCCACCTCATTTGAATTCATTACCCACAATACGATTTCGTCTCGAAATACGGCAACCCAGATAAACACATCACAGCACTGTGGTTTTAACTGCTGGAAGTTCATCAAAAATGGCTTGCTGGTTGTTCTTGACAATGCCTTTATATACAGAGGCTCTTGACTATTGCTATCTACAGCCCTAGATGCTTTAACCTCAATTTTTATACCATCTAACCACATGTCATATTGCCCAGAATAATCTGGATCTAGTTTTTTCGATGGTTTTTTTAAATCTGCGCACATTCCATGTACATAAGTCTGCGCAAACTTTTCACCAAAGCCTCTAGGCGCAGAAATCTCAAATATCCATAAATTTGGATTTTCAGAAACATACTCCGTTCTAATTTCAAGATATTGATCATAGGTTAACCCATTCTTCTCTATCAAATTACAAATTAGGTGTTCATATTCATTGAACGGAAAAACTGCCTGATCTGCTTCTACAATATCAAGCACCTCTTGCAGGTCTTCCTGTGAACCTGTAAAAGACTCACATATTTTATTCTTTAATTCTAAAAGTTCCACTTTCTAACTCCTCTAATCCTAAATAATTAGCAAACTCATCATCACTAAATTCGCTACATTTCTGGAAATAATCAGTATGAATAGGTAACGACTCTATATCTGACCGAAGCACTTTATGCGTGTCAAAAATATTTTTAAATAGCCAATTCATTATCCTGCTGCTTAATATCTTACTTAGTTGAATTTGGCTAATAGGGAAATCTTCATCAGGAATAACTAGGTTTGCGCTGTTAAGGATGTATCGTTGCTTTGTGTCACAGAAAAATACCAACTTAGATGAAATAAACTTATAGATCAGTTTTTCTTTCGCCTGATACAGCTCTTTAGGTGCTACTTGCTGATACAGCGACAAATCGTTAGGGATAAACATTGTTGCTTCAGATAGGTCGTTTTTATTAATGTCCGCACCCTTATATACGGCTACATAACCATTGGCTGGCTTGTCTATTACAAATTTTTTATTGCTTCCTGTAACAATCCCAAGCCCCCATCTGGCACTCCCTGTTAATGTCACATGAGGTAAAGAGTATAGGTACGAGACAACATCAGACTCATTTTGCGATGTATTTGAATTGAGTATGTATTTAGGGTTTTTAAGGAATGAGCTTTGCAGTCTGTTATGTTTGCCCACAGGGTGTTCACACGCAACAAGATTTTTATCGTCACTTTTTGTGTTTTTGATTAGAATACCTTTTGCCTTCGTCAATAAGCCATTAAAAGGCTTACCGAAGTCCATAACAGATATAATTTGTAAAGATAATGCTTTACTTCTAGCAGACTCATAAGTTGCTACATTAAAAAAAGCATCTTGTAATAAAAAACCTAAATATCCGTCTTTTTTTAGTCGGTTCAAACATGCAAAAAAGAACAGGGAGCTGGTATCAATACTTTTTCCCGCCTCAAAAGCCACTCCATACATATCTTTTTGTTTTTTGCTTATTTTTTTACCCCAAGGCGGGTTTGTAAAAATAATGTCAAAGCTCTGTTCGTTTGGCTTTAGTGAAGACTCCAAGAAATCCAAACTTTTGATGTTTTCACTTTGGTAGCCAGTCCGCTCATAAATTCTTTTTTTCGTCAGCTCTACAGCTACTTCATCAACATCGTATCCATGTATTCTTTCTGGTGAAATGCCATGCTCTATTGCGGCGATAATGAAGTTACCTGACCCACAGCATGGGTCGCAAAAAGATAACTTGGTGTATTCATTTGGTAAATATTGAAAAAAACTCTTAATGATATTTAACGGAGTATAATAGACACCCTCTCTATTTCTATATGAGTTTGATAATGCCTCTTCGTATTTATTACCCAGTTCTTCACTATTAACCTTCGCTGCCTGTAAAAGTGAAATAAACTTCTTCTGTAATTCTTCGTGATTGTGTGAATCCTTTAGTGATTTATTCGCTCTTGAAGTTAATTTCTCTCCACCCGCAACTTTTTTCTTAAAATCCTCAAATGACTCTATAGAAACAACGCCTTGACGTATTTGTTCGAGGTATCCTGTCTTGATCCAATTCCTAACACTTGCGGAGGAAACTTGAAGCTGCGTCGCCACATCCTCTAAAGACAAACCGGTATCTTGCACATCATCGAATAGTATCTGCTGTGTCATTTGTGTATTCTCTTAATATTCTTCATTGTCTATCGTTTTCTCAGACTTTAATTATTGTGCAGCTAAC
>CAYVHE010000082.1:0-2471 GCA_964451085.1 uncultured Candidatus Saccharibacteria bacterium
CTTGACTAGGCGGCAGGCACACCCGGTGCGTTTTTCCGGGATTGATATTAATATGGGGTGCCCCGATAAGTCTGTACTGAAAAATGAGTGCTGTTCGGCCCTGGCACAACCTCATTTACGTGAAAAAGCCGTACAAATCATCAAAGCTACCAAAAAAGGGGCTGGGAAGTTGCCGGTTAGCATCAAAACTAGGTTGGGCTTTGGAGAGATAGACTATTCTTGGCATAAATTATTACTAGAACAAAAACCGTCTATGTTAACTGTACACGTTAGAACAACGCGTGAAATGAGTAAGGTCCCAGCACGTTGGGACGCGATTGACGAAATTGTCAGGCTACGGGATGAGATTTCACCAGAGACTAAAATTGTTCTAAACGGTGACATTATGGATCGTCAACAGGGTGAAAAGTTGGCAAAAAAACATAAGGTTGATGGGGTCATGATTGGTCGCGGTGTGTTTCATAACCCCTATTGTTTTGCCAAAAGTTCCAAGGAGGCTCCTTGGAAAGAGGCTACTCCTAAAGATAAAGTTAACTTGTTAATAAAACATTTAGAATTATTTCAGAGTACATATAAAAATTCAGAACGAAAATACGATCCTTTGAAGAAGTTCGTTAAAGTGTATTTAAGTGGTTTTGACGGTGCTTCGCGCTTATGTGAAACTATAATGAACTCTACTAATGTAGATGAAGCTCTGCAGATATTAAGCAGACTCCAGTTCTAGCCTGGTATAGCTTGTACGCTCTGGTATTTGTTTCCCCACTCAGACATATCCTGCAAGATATCAAGCAAACTTTCGCCTTTTTCTGTTAGAAGGTATTTATACCTAGGTGGACGAGAGTTGTAAAGAGATTTTTTGATAATTTCTTCATCAATTAACATGCTTAATCTACCACTAAGAGTACGGGGGCTAATTCCTGCCAAACCTAGTTCTAATTCTACGAAAGTTTTTTGACCTGATACGAGCTGACCAAGAAGTAGGGGGGTCCATTTATCACCTAAAATACATAGGGCCGATTGGATACAGCCGGCTCTTTTTTCTAGTTTTTCGCAGGGCGGTTTTGGTGATTTAAAAGTCATCTTATGTTTATACTAACACAAATAGACTTCACAAAGTATAGTGACGTGTATTATAGTGATATACACAGTCACTATATAAAATAAAGTTACTGTTCGTAAGACAAAGTATTTTTTGGATTTTATCATTATTCAAAATCAAAACAATAAAGAAGTAAGGAGAAAAACTATGAGCAAGAATATAAAATTGATAATCGGTAGTACCCGCCAAGGACGCAACGGAAAGCCCGTTTCTGAGTGGCTAGTTAAACAAGCTAAGGATGCAGGTTTCGAGCTGGGAGTATTAGACTTAAAAGAAATTAATTTACCGTTTTTTGAGGGTATGTCACCAGCTATGGTGCCACCACAGACACCAGAAGGTAAAGCCTGGTCTAAAATGATTAGTGAAACGGATGGTTTTGTCTTTTTAACGCCTGAATATAACGGGAGTACAAGCGCTCCTTTGAAAAACGCCATAGATTATCTATACGGAGACTGGAACGATAAACCAGCAGCCATTGTAAGTTATGGGTTTACTGATGGTGGTGTAACAGTGACAAGGCACCTTAATGATATTATCCAGCACGTTAAATTAAATAATGTTGGGCAAGAGATGATAGTAAAGTTTTCTAGAGATACATTTGACGACAAGTTTCAGTTTAAAGACATCAATGATGCAATGAACGGGATTAAAGATACATTTGTAGAATCTCTGAAAGCAATAGAAGAAGCTTAGAAATCGCATCTTCTATGAATAAACACTAAAAAGTCCCATTACCCTGTTAAATTGTGCTGTTTCTGTTATAATTAATGCGTTCGAGCCAGTCATTTTGGCTTAGAATCGAAAAAATGGGGGTATAGCTCAGTGGTTAGAGCAGTCGGCTCAATTAATAATTTGGCTAAGTTTTTTATAGAATATGCCAGGATGTTATAGGGCTGCTTACATGGGTAACCGGTAAGTATATCTTGTCAAATTCGGGGAAGCCTGACACTCTTTTTTTTGAAGAGAATGGTAATCCCGAGCCAAGCCTAGTAACTATTTTAGTTGCTTGGAAGGTGTAGAGACTGAACGGCAGGTATCCGTGGCAAAGCTACGGATAAAGAGACAGTCCAGACTACAAACTCGAAAGAGGCACCGAAAGCTGTAGTAGTACGCATAACCGATTGGTCCCTGGTTCAAATCCAGGTACCCCCACCATTTTTGCTTATTTTTAGTGTTAGAATAAAGACGCAATGATTAATCCAACCAAATGGTATTTTTCTTTCCGTAAAAAGTTAGAAAATAGCAAACTCTTCGATACACGACTGTTATTTTTGACTCTAGTTGTACTGTTTGCTGTGAGTGTATTTTGGAATGGTGCACGAATCATACAGCAAAATTACGAGCTTACACAAAAAGTCGCAATAATTAAGCG
>CAYVHE010000083.1:0-2465 GCA_964451085.1 uncultured Candidatus Saccharibacteria bacterium
ATTATCGGCTGATACTCTTTGGTGACCTCTGCCACACCTTTACCTATGTCGCTACCTCTGACAAAAAGCGATGCAATTTTATCGCCTGGAGAAATTTTGTCCCCCTCAGATACATAAGACTCTAGTAATATATCGGCATTTTCCATTCGTAAATTGTCTGAAATATATTCTCCAGATATTGAATACGTCCCCGATTTTACAAAATTTTTAGCTACATAGTCCGTGGTCTTTTTAGACCTTAAAATTAACATCGAAACCTTCGGTATATCTACATCTAGCATATTTTTAGCAAAAGAAGGTATGGAATAATCGTAATCCCCAACTTCCAGTATATGAAGGAGTGGTAAAGGCGTGTCTGAGCCGGCTTGAATCAAGTTATATAGGGGTGTAACACCCGTCATTCTAGGATTAGTCTCAAGTGTATACACTTGTTCGTTGTCCTTATCTATAAAGAAATCTACAGAAAATATCCCCTTAAATCCATCTTTTTTCATATAGTCGCCAATTACTCTAGCCGACGATCTAGCTTGATTCTCTATGTCTGCAGATACGCCTAATTCACCAATTTGCACTCCGTTAAATTTTTCTCCACCACTCAATTCTGTATTACTCAAGACCGGAGAAGAAATAATTTGCTTTTGCAAAGGGCTTACAAAAATACCGTATTTAGTTACGCAACACTGGACACTATAATCCGTACCATTAGAGATTCTATCGGATATGATTATTTTTTTATGCCTGATGCTCAAGTTCTTTATAGCATCTTTATAGTCATTGTAGTTTTTAACAATGTACGTCCCTACACCACCAGATAATTCCTCGTCTTGCAATACTATCTCGCCCCACTTTTCATTGTATTTTTTATAAGTTAATAAACTATTTAGCTCATTACTCTCAGCTATTTCGTATTCAGGAAAAGTAACTAGTTTATCGAAAAGCACCCTAAAAGAAGCTTTGTTTTCATATTTCTCACTAATAGAAAAATTGTTAGTTATTAGCTTTATCGGCAATTCAGATACAATTGGTCTATAGGCAAGATAGCTATACCCCAACAAATCCGTGCTAGCTAATTTTTTAAACCATTCTGTCTTAACTATATTTTTTAACGCAGCTGTAGATTTGCCATTTTCCCTTAGCTTTTTTGGCAAAATAAACAATTTTGCGGAACCTAGCTGACCTTTAGTTATAGTCGATCGGTCTTGACTTACAATCGCATAATTATTAAACCAGCATTGTGGACCAAACCTTTGCCATGGCGACTGACCAATTCCGGCTATTTTAATATCTTTATCATATTCTATAATCATAAGTACGAAGCTATTATATATTAAATTGAAGCTACTGACCTATTTATAACTTCGTCGACAAGTCTCCTCTTATCTGGGTCTCTGATCAAGTCGTTAGTAAATAGTCTGCCCTGAATACCAGTCTGGTCAAAACCATTCAGAATATCCTTAAGCCTTGGGAGTGAATCAGTTGACCATTCATGGATCCTTGCATCTTCGGGCCTACGATGGACATATTTGAGGCCGTTGTCGTCTAAAAATTTTGATAATACACGTCTAAACGTTGCTTGCTGTTCTTTATCTAATGCTTCGTAATATTCTAAAAATTTATCTGGGTTTGTCGGGCTCGTTGGTAATAACTCTTCTGTATTTTTACTATCATTAATATGGTCCAAAATGGTACCCAATGATGACCTTGCAGTATGTTCTGACCCAACTCTATTTTTGCCTGGTATATTAGACACACTTACCGGTTTACCGTCGTCTGTTTGGTATGCTGCACCCTCAACGCCTGAATAATACAGACCTGGTATCTCCATGCCTCCCTCCAATACAACTGTTCCTTGCTCTATAATGTCGTATTGTTTTTCGGAAGCGTGCATAAGGGCTAGTTGGTCATGGGTTAAAAAGCTAACAAATATTCCTATTTCTGTTTCTTCAACATCTTCATTAGTAACCATGTCCGCAAACTGTCTACCACGTGCGCCTACATTCTTTGACCAAACTACATCAGAACCCTTTCTTGTAGCCTTTATAACTGGGACTACGGATAGCCTAGGGTCCCCTTCTTCTCCAAAATTAAATTTTTTAGACAAAGAACCCGGGTTTCTATTAGCGCCATAAGCTATGACTGGCACCCTGTCTTCTAGCGTCTCGACTCCTATTCTTCTTAAGTATGAATCCAAATCAACGTACGTACCACTTTCTGGGTCATACACGTTATATCTAATTTTTCTTTCACCAGACTCTACGCTGTCACTTACAAACATAGTTTCTAACACATTTTCACCATCCGTAGTATAGCTAAACTCTGGTGTTCTACCAGGGTAATTGAAAGCACCATCATGAGATGTCGGAAAGTCGTCAACTTGTAATGCTGAGCTAACTTGAGGTTCATTATTTTGAGGAATTGTTTCTATGTTTGTGTTGGTCACAATGTGCATATTATACACGATTATT
>CAYVHE010000084.1:0-2414 GCA_964451085.1 uncultured Candidatus Saccharibacteria bacterium
CAGAACGCCATAATTACATAGTATTTTTACGACAGGTTCATCATCTTTAAAATTTTCAATAATTTGGACTCTTTCGCTATGTGGAGTGCTTCCAGTAACAGAGTTAGAATGGAAACCTCGAGCCCTAAGGACCGCTGCAAGCAGATTAGCGTGCACCACTGAAATTGCGAAAACTAAAATGCGCCTATGACGTTGCGCCATATTTTCGACTTTTGAAATAATATTAATATTTCTTCTTTCATCATCAGCAAGTTTATCTAGAATATGTTGTGGTATGTCATGCTCTTTTGCAATCCTTTTAATATCTTCTGTAGACAAATCCAAACCACTTTCATAGAACAAGGATGTAAATTCTATTTTCGCTAAGAAGCCTTCGTCTACCAAATAATCAACGGGGTTGTCATAACCTTGGATTGATAGGGTCACTTTACGGCGGCTAAAGAAATCAGACAACCTTTCGTCTTCTTCTATATCTGACCATGTTCTACCTGGAGTAGCGGTTAATCCTAAAAGAGCTGTAGTAGGATGATGAACCGTAAGCGCATCTAAAACATAGCTATAGGTTTCAGCTACAGCCTGATGCGCCTCGTCCATCACCACAAGAGAGCATAAACTACCTAAAGTGCTTAAGTAGGAGAAATTGTTTCTTGACACAGTATAGAGTTTAGATAGACTAGCAATGACTATACCGTCCGAAACAGTATCTAAGTCTAACTCTCGGACTCCCCAAAAACGATGAAGTATTAGTTCCCTGTCTCCGAGATGCTTCCAGACTCTATTAAATTCCATAGCTGCTTGTTCACAAAGCTCCTCGCTATATGCAAGCCAAATTACAAGTGTCGATTCTTTAGAACGTAATTGATCTGCAACAATATGCATAGCAGTTCGTGTTTTGCCAGATCCCGTCGGCATATGTAGAAGCACACGATAAGGCTCCCGACTCAATTGTTTCTTTATCTCAATGGCAGCTTTTCTTTGGTGAGGGAACAATGAGTGCATTACTTCAACTAATGTTGTAGCTGGCGCTTCCGTGTTCGACTCTATAGGGGGCGGGACAAGTTCAAAGAAATTAAAAAGAATCTTTTCACGGCTTGATCCCCGTCTAACTCTTAATGCCTTTAATGCTTTATAGATGTCTTCATTTAGATTAATACCTAAAGAGGTTGCTAAATCGTTAGCGTCATTAATTGACATTAAATCAAAAAGTAATGCTCGTTTTTCTGGCGAAAGCAGTAGCCCTTCTCTAGTATAAAGACCAATAATAACTTCCCGGAGCTTACTTGGGGTTACAAGAGAACGATCCATGAGTGTGAGAAGACGTATGCCTGGCCTTCCTAAAATGGCCTGTAAGGTCTCGTCTTCGGCTCGCGAAAGAAGGTTGTCAAATTTCATTTGCCTAACTCAATATTATTCATAAATGACAGACCAAACAAGGTTCTTGATCATCTTCCGCATCAAGGACTGAAGACAAAACATCTACTAACGGTCTGTTTGGGGCTTCTTTCTTTTGACGTGCCATCGCTTTTGTATGATCCGCCAATATTTGTTCTTTTCTTAAAATCAATTCTGTAAGCGATTCGTCTTGAACCCAGGTAAACTTCCGACCATCACTGTGTTCTTGTTCATACTTAACGGCTTGTTCAAAGAGTTCCGGGTGCTCTTCGGCAAGCTTTACCCACTCATACTTTCTCTGAAAGAAGCAGAAAAAACAGCCAGAACGTGACCTCCAACGGTAATACTTGGGCATCCCTATGCCACTTTCTTCGAGAATCCTATAAACGTCGCCTAATCCTATTCCAGCCTCCTTAAAAGGAAAAACAGGCTTTATATTAGGCTTGTGTGATATATAGCCATCTCGGTCTTCGTCAGCGCGTATGGCGATATAGCTATAAACTTCGTCATCACCAACGTATTGCTCAAAGGGAAGTAACTTCAGCTGCTTAGTACACCATCGTGCTTGAGGAGAAGGTAAGTATCCACCGTGGATCTCAAGCCAATGGTCAAAGCCACGGGCAGCGCTTAGATAAGTGATTTTGATGCCAAGCCTAGCCTTGATTCGATCAAGGTACTCATAAGTCTCGGGAAGTTCCTTATGCGTATCACAAAAAAAATATTCTAAATCGGGCACTTTATCATGTAGATAAACCGCAAGTGCGGTGCTATCCTTGCCGCCTGATAGCCCTAGAACATGACGAACTTTTTTGTCAGCCAATTTTTTTCTCCTGAACCTTAAGTGCTACCTCAGCCTCATCGTGTTTCTTATCCTTATCCTTGGCAGAGACTATCTCTAGTAAAGAGACGATAAGTGAAAATTGCATTTCTTTATTGTCTATGAGTTCCTCTTTTTCAAGAATTTTTCTTGCAAGCTTGTCAATTCTATCTTTAAGGTCTTTATCCTGCCGGACTAACCGCTT
>CAYVHE010000085.1:0-2292 GCA_964451085.1 uncultured Candidatus Saccharibacteria bacterium
GGCTGATCCCGCCCAAGAGTCCATATCGACGGCGGGGTTTGGCACCTCGATGTCGGCTCATCGCATCCTGGGGCTGAAGAAGGTCCCAAGGGTTTGGCTGTTCGCCAATTAAAGCGGTACGCGAGCTGGGTTCAGAACGTCGTGAGACAGTTCGGTCTCCTATCCGCCGTGGGCGTTAGAATCTTGAAAAGTCTCTTCCCTAGTACGAGAGGACCGGGAAGAACGAACCTCTGGTGTACCAGTTGTCCTACCAAGGGCATTGCTGGGTAGCTATGTTCGGTTTGGATAAGCGCTGAAAGCATATAAGCGCGAAGCCGTCTTTAAGATTAGGATTCTTTTAAGGGTTCTGAGAGACTATCAGTTTGATAGGCTGCAGGTGTAAGCACAGCAATGTGTTCAGCCGAGCAGTACTAATTACCCGTAGCGTTTTACTGCAAGAATTATACGTAGTAATTCTTGGATAGTATTTAGTGTATTACTAGTTTATTAAAGTTATATATTGTGTTATTGAAATCTAAATAGGTTTCATAATTCTGGTGCTTCTAGCGGCGGGGTCACACCCGATCCCATTCCGAACTCGGAAGTTAAGCCCGCCAGCTCCGATGATAGTCCTTTGGGCAAAAGTAGGTCAGCGCCAGAATTATGAAACTTATTTTATATAAGTAAAAAAACTCGCAGATGCGGGTTTTTTACTTTGCCAAAAAAACTTTAACGTAATATAATCTATTGGGTTTAATATATTAATAAAAATTTACTATGAATAATAATTTTGTCAGGGGATTAACTTATGATGATGTTTTACTGAAGCCAAAGTATTCAGAAATAACATCACGTAAAAGTGTTGATACTTCAACTTATCTCACCACAGGCATAAAACTTCATATTCCTATCATTAGTTCTAATATGGACTCTGTGACAGAGAGTAGAATGGCAATTGCAATGGCAAAACTAGGTGGTATTGGTATTATTCATAGATTCTTGTCTATTGAAAATCAGGTAGAAGAGGTTAAGAAAGTAAAACGTGATGAAAATTTTAAAATAGATAACCCTATAACAATTCTAATCAATCAAAATGCAAAAGACGCCCTTGATCTAATGAAAGCGAATGGAATTTCTGGTTTATTGGTAGTTAATAAGCAGGGTAGACTTGCAGGTATTTTGACAAATCGTGATATACATTTTGTTACTGATATGAATAAGCCTGTTAGAGAAATTATGACAAAAAAGGTTGTAACGTCTCCTCCTGACATCACTATAAAAAAGGCTATAAATATTCTTGACAAGCACAAGATTGAGAAATTGCCATTGGTAGATAAAAATAATATTGTAAAAGGATTGATTACGAGGATAGATATAGTTAAAAAAAAACTTAATCCCAATGCTACACAAGATGAAAAAGGTAGGTTGAGAGTAGGGGCTGCAGTTGGTGTAAAAGATGAAAGCATAGAGAGGGCTCAAGAATTAGTTAAAGCTGGTGTTGATGTTTTAGTAATAGATATAGCACATGGGCATTCTAAATTGGTTATAGATATGTTAAAAAAATTAAAAAAGAATCATTCGGAAGTGCCAATTATTGCTGGTAATGTAGCTACAGCTGAAGGAGTGCGAGATTTGATAAAAGCAGGAGCTGATGCTATTAAGGTTGGTATAGGTCCAGGATCAATTTGTACTACTAGAATTGTAACTGGATTTGGAGTGCCTCAATTATCTGCAATATTAGAAACTTCAGCTGCTGCCAAGAGACAAAAGGTACCAATCATTGCCGATGGAGGAGTGCGTCAACCTGGAGATCTTGTGAAGGCATTGGCAGCAGGGGCTAGTACAGTTATGCTAGGGTCTACTTTAGCAGGTACAGATGAAAGTCCTGGGTTGATAGTTAATAAAAATGGTATGCGTTTTAAAGTTAGTCGTGGCATGGCTTCATTGGGCGCTAATTTGACACAGCAGAGAACTTTACAAGATAATAATATAAAAGATTTACAAAAACAGTCAGAAGAAGTTGTTCCAGAGGGTGTTGAAGCAATGGTGTATTATAAAGGTGGTACAAAAGATGTTTTACATCAGTTTACAGGAGGGTTGCGATCAGGCTTGTCTTATTGTGGAGCTAGAAATATTAAACAATTACAAAAAAACGCTGAATTTATTCAGATTACCCAAGCTTCTTTACAAGAAAGTTTTAGTCATGATGTGAAAAAACTTTGATTTGTGTATGCTATTTATTTTTTGCTCTAACCCTGTTATATTCTAAATAAAAATGCGACATACTTATTTTGTTTATCTCTATTTATAACA
>CAYVHE010000086.1:0-2278 GCA_964451085.1 uncultured Candidatus Saccharibacteria bacterium
TTTACGACTATATTTTGCTGCGACTATAGCTGATTCATTAGCAATATTTGCAAGGTCTGCCCCTGAAGTTCCTGCTGTTTTTGCAGCTAGGGCACTGAGGTCAACGTTTTTCTCAATTGGTTTTTTGGCAAAGTGTACTTTCAGAATCGCTTCTCGGTCTTTTCTGTCTGGTAAATCAATGTTGACTCGCCTATCGAATCTTCCTGGTCTTAACAGAGCTGGGTCTAATACATCTGATCTGTTAGTTGCAGCTATCACTATAACGTTAACGCCTTGTTCAAAACCATCCATTTCAACCAAGATTTGGTTTAGTGTCTGCTCTCTTTCGTCATGCCCGCCACCCATTCCTGAGCCTCTTCTACGACCAACAGCATCAATTTCGTCAACAAATATTATGCTTGGTGAGTTTTTCTTAGCTTTTGAGAATAAGTCCCTTACTCTAGAAGCACCGACACCGACAAACATCTCAACAAATTCTGAACCTGAGATACTAAAAAATGGTACATTAGCCTCACCTGCTACTGCACGAGCTAACATTGTTTTACCGGTACCTGGAGGACCAACTAACAATAACCCTTTGGGAATCCGAGCTCCTACGCTTTCAAATTTCTTGGGAAACTTCAAAAATTGTACAATTTCTTCTAAGTCTTCTTTGGCCTCGGCACTGCCAGCTATGTCTTTAAACGAAACTTTAGACTTCTCGTTACCGTATAGTTTGGCTTTACTGCGACCAAAGCTCATAGCTTGATTACCCTGGCCCTGTGCACTCTTCATCATCCAGAACAAAATAAAACCAATCGCAATGACTGGTAGCATGTTAATCGCTAAATCTTTCCAAATCTTTCCGGAAGTGTCTTCTTTAGTAATTAGTACTTCTACATCTCTATTAGTTAGCCCCTGCTCATAAATTGTAGACCCTGTTTCTTTTAATGACTCCTCAGTAGGTTTGTCTTCACCCTTAGGAGTTATCTTTATACTATCGCCAGCGATTTCTATTTTAGAAATATCACCTGAATTAGCTCTTCTTATTACGTCTGATAATGGAACAGATTGTAGTTCTGCTGGAGAGCTATAACTTGAAAAACCTACAAAGCCAAAAAATGCTAGTAGGATTACAAAAATTAATGTCCGGTAGTTGCGTTTGTTGCCCTTAGGCAATTTTGATGTCGGATTAGGCTTTTTATTCATATAACCCGATTATACAGGAGAGACCTATGCTTTCTTTAAGGTTAAAACAACATTTTGCAGATTTGACGACAACCAGTGTTGCCCTCCTATGTTTATTTTTTTGCCCGGAACTAGTGTTGCAATTGCAACTACTCCTTTTTCTATCATCTTCTTGTCTACATCTGTGACGCCATGACGTAGTATCCACGCCTTAAATACTTCTTTACGCACGATATACGGCAGTACGACGAAACCACTTCGCGACATAGAGTTATTTTTTGGAAGTAAGAGTGGAATACGAATGTCGATTTCACTAATAATGTCTGCTAGTTTATGGTTGATATGCAGTAATTTTTCTCTACCACCATACAGCTCGGGCATAATATGAATACGAATATAATTTCTAAGATATTTATCATCCGCATTAGTGCTGTCCTCGTGCCATACAAGATTATTTTTCCTAGCGTACTCTAATAACGCTTTTTTTGAAGAGTTCAAAAGAGGTCTTAGAATGTCAGGAGAGTTCTGCATAGGTACTAGGCCTCTTGGACCGGTTCCCCGAAGTATGTTAATAATCATAGTTTCTAGAACGTCATCCTGATGATGAGCAGTAATAATTTTTTCGGCCTGATGTCTATTCTTTATTTTTCTTAAAAAAGTATATCTCGCATCTCGAGCATCCGATTCACTAACGTTAGCGGGTAAATTACCTTTTCCAACTTCGCACTTTAACCCATATTGCTTAGCGAGTTTTTTAACTAACTCCGCGTCCTTATAGGAATCCCCTCTGATACCGTGGTCAAAATGGGCTACAACATACTCTGGCTGTGATTTTTTGGGAGTACTAGCCAAACGAGAGACTATCTTATGCAATAAAACCACTGAGTCAACCCCACCAGAAACTGCAATTACATAAGTTAGTGAATTATCCATGTATGTAAATATTTTACTACAGTAGTCTAGTGACCGACTTAATTTCAAGTCTAATAATTTTACTTTATTAGACGTTAAGAATTTTATGGCGTAAAATGAAAATATAAACAGGGTCAGATATGAAAACTTTACATCTTGTTAGGCATGGTTTAAGCCAGGCAAACGTTTCTGGCCACTA
>CAYVHE010000087.1:0-2186 GCA_964451085.1 uncultured Candidatus Saccharibacteria bacterium
CGTTTATCGTTTTTCATTTTCCTAGTTTCGTTATTGTTTCTTGTTTCGTTTTTCGCTTAGGCACAACTAAGGAACATTTCGTGTATCATTGTAGTATGCATAAAGCAGTCTTATTAGAGAAAGAGCTTACAGAATATTCCGTTGCAGTAATTAAACTAGTAAAAAAGATTGAGAAAGACATCCCAAGATCTTTAGCAGACCAAATTATCCGGTCAGCAACCAGTATCGGAGCCAACTACACAGAAGCAATTAATGGTAGTTCTAAAGCGGACTTTAAAAATAAGATATACATATCCAAAAAAGAGGCTAGTGAAACTAAATACTGGTTAAATATAATCGATTCCGTTACAGATAATAAATATCCTGATATTTCTGAGATTAAACAGCAAACTCAAAAATATATAATGATACTCCAAAAGACCATTAATACCCTTAACCACGGTACGGCTAAAGCCAAATGATAAAGGATATAGGATAAACTAATGAAACTAGAAACACGAAAAATGAAAAATGAACATTCGGTTGCCATTGTGTCAGACTGGCTTACAAACATGGCCGGAGCGGAAAGAGTAATATTAGAGCTTCATAATATATTCCCTGAGGCACCTATTTATACCTCAACTTATGAGCCAAGCGAGATGCCTTTGTTTAAAAATGCTGATGTACGCACGGCTTGGTTTCAAAAATTACCCAAGAAAATTCGTAAACACCAGCTACTAACTTTGCCAAGACAGTGGCATTTTGGACATCTTAAGCTCAAAGATTACGACTATGTTATATCAGCCTCAGGAGCAGAGGCAAAAGCTGCTCAAGCTCCAGATGGAACGCATATCAATATTTGCTTCACACCAACACTTTATTACTGGATAAAACCAGAAAATTACTTGCAAAAAGGTGGCACTGGTGGCATTAATCCTGTCTGGCGATTTGGATTAAAACTGCTTCTTCCCTTCGCGAAAAGATGGGATTTAAAAGCTTCCAAAAGACCAGACAAAATGTACGCAATCTCTAGCGCCGTGCAAGATAGAATCAAAAAATACTATAAACGAGACACGGAGCTACTCTACCCACCTGCTGATATTGAAAGATTTGCAAATAGCAACACACAGGAAAGAAAAGGTTTTGTAACTTTTGGTCGGCAAGTTCAGCATAAAAGAATAGACCTAGCTATTGCTGCTTGCAATGAAGCCCAAGTCCCTTTAACGGTTATTGGCAAAGGTCCTGAGCATAATCGTCTAGTCACAATGGCCGGCAAGACTATCACGTTTAAAGAATACGTTTCTGATGACGATATGGTTAATTACATTGCCAAAGCAGAAGCCTTTATTTTTCCTAATGAAGAAGATTTTGGCATTGTGGCAATAGAAGCCCAGGCCGCAGGTACCCCCGTGTTAGCATTTAGGGCTGGCGGAGCATTAGACACAGTAGTAGAGGGTGTGACCGGCGAGTTTTTTGATAAGCAAACCATAAGTTGCCTATCGGAAGCTATCAAGAATTTTAACTACAAGCTTTACAACCGCAACGCCATTATAGAAAATGCAGAAAAGTTCTCCGCACAAAATTTCAAAAAATCCATCCTAAAAGTAGTTAATACGCTTTAAAAACATACCCCTCCATTATCAGCTATCAAGTATCATCCGCCGGCTGGCGGAATTAAATATAGGATAATACCCTCCTGATAGCCATCACTACTGCTTAAGGGAACTAAAAGCTTGTATAAAAGAGTCTGTTTTTATCCCTTTTATGGCATCGAGGTCGAGTATGCTTTTATCATCAAACGTAATTTTCATAGAATTACTAACTTTCTTAGCTGAGGTGGACAGTGAAATTACTTCTGCCAAATCATAACTTAGCAATAACTCTTCCGGCTTACCAGACAGATTGTTTTGTTTATAAGCTAATAAGCGTTTATTGGACAGAGCTAGCACCACATTTACTTTTGGGAACTTGGCTGCCTTGCCGGTTAATTCTTTGGCTGTTTCGGCCTGACGCTTAGATTTAGCTTTATTTCCTATCAAAAACCCTAAAAATCCGCCTATTCCTGAAAGCCCCAACTGCATAGCCATAGTGCCGGCTGGCTGCAATGGTAGCCCAATAATTACCTCTTCGTCCTGTTTTAAGTCACTATTAGAGCTTTTTTCTATTCGCTTTTTCCAATCTACCACAGCCATCTCCTTACTTTAATT
>CAYVHE010000088.1:0-2166 GCA_964451085.1 uncultured Candidatus Saccharibacteria bacterium
ATATGCGGTCCAAATAGCTGCGGGAAATCAAATATAATTCAAGCGATTCTGTTTGCATTCAAAGAGAATTTCTCTGCGGAAGAGGTCTATAAGAATATGATATCAACAAAAAGGGATTCTCCTGGGCAATTAAATATTCGTGTAGATATAGTCTTCGAAAACTGCCCTACACCAGTTACTATATTGGCGGGAACGACATCCAGCCAGACAGTCTCCTTTTCATTTCGAATCAACAAAAAAGCTAAAGTTAGTAGAAAGTTAGGTTCCAATCTTCTCCAAGACCTTAATGATTTATCAAAATCATTCAATGTTGTTTATATCCCTCCAATTCGAGACCTATCGTCTGATGGGATACAACCTTTTAAAAAATTACTTGATGACATCTTAAAAAAAACACGAGGTGAACACAGCTTAAAAGAAGAGACTAAAGCTGTAAGAGACATGATAAAGGATAAAGCAAAATCGTTATTAGATGATCAAAACGATTCCGTTAGGAGTATTCTCAAAGCTGATAAACTTGAAATAAACACAGATAACGTTGTCTTAGAAAAACTTTATGAGTCTGTCAAATTGTCAGTAAAAATACAGGGAAAGAACGTCCCCTTAGACACCTTGGGCACAGGGCACCAAAGTGCTGTTATCATGCATTTATATAGACAGTTCGGTGAGCGGTCTATTGGAGATACAATATTCTTATTTGAGGAGCCTGACAACCATCTGCACCCAACTACGATTCGTGCTATTGGAGCCGACTTAGAGGCTATCTCTGAGAATGCACAGGTAATAACAACGACCCACTCTCCAATACTTCTCAATTACTTTGGCTTAGATAAGATTCAGCCTCTTTATGCTGATGTGAATCGTTTGACAAAAAAAAGAAAGTTTGACTTATCTGCCTACACCGACAAAGAAATATTAGCTACTCTTACTTTTCATGGAATTCGTGCGACCGAACCATTGTTATGTAGACGAATAATTGTAGTTGAGGGGCCTTCAGATGCTGTTATCTTGTCACATTTAATAGAGCTTAGAAAACACTGCTCCCCGGCGCAACTAGATTTACTCATCACACATGCCAATGGTAAAGGTGGCGTCGTTCAACTTACTAAATTACTAAACGCTCTTGGTGTTGATTGGATAGCAGTATTAGATTGGGATTCTGTCCTAAATCATGAGGTTCCTTATACTGTTGATGGCATTACATCTTCCGCAAAAATCTCACTCATTGCTTCAGCAAAGCACTTGATAGATGCAATAGATACATCAAAGAAGAGAGGGGAGAATACAGCTAAAACAATACAAAACCTGCATGATGAGCTCTCAGAAGGACGACCATCAGCAACTATCTACCATGATTCCCCTATAGAAGAGCTTGTAAAACAAACTGCGATATTAACAAATACCGAGCAAAAAGATATAGCCAAGCACCTAAAAAACGGTGAAAAGAAAAAGTATAGAAGCTTACTAAAAAAAACAAAAATTTGTTTATGGTCTGGTAATATTGAAGATGTGTTACTGAGAAACACTACAACTGCGTCCGTAATAGAAAACACATTGATTAAATCAAATAAGCTATCAGGGCCAATCAGTCCAACAAGTCATAGGCTAAGTCAATTAGGTGCAATCCTTCATAAGTTGGCTCATGAGCCATTTATTCTACAACAGGTTGTAGACGACCTCGAGGCTAAAAATTTATTCAGCAGAAGCGAGGTGAATATAGCTGTTTCTTGTTTAACTAATGGAATATAACGGTATCACTTTATAGATTAGCCAAAAAGTGCAAACGCAACCCATAAATCGATAAATAATTAATAGAGCCGCTTCTGACCACCATATAAGATACTTTGTGATAATATCTACGCTTTATAGGCTGGCCGCACACCAAGGATAACTTTCTTACTGCCCATTGAGCGGACGGATACAATGCGCTCAGACTCATCTAATAATTGCTTCGTAGAAATCGAAAAGAGGGCACCATTTTTCAGGAGGTAACATGGACTTTGTACGCGAGTTGATTCCTTTGGCTAAGTTACACTTAAATCTCGAAAACGACAGACATGGGCCGCAACCGTCTGAGTACGAATGCATACAGTGGTTCCTCGCTCATTACAAGAAACATATTATGAATTTAGCTAAGGATATTGCGGTACATGGCCTAAGTCCTAT
>CAYVHE010000089.1:0-2119 GCA_964451085.1 uncultured Candidatus Saccharibacteria bacterium
GCTTGTTAATTCACCTTTGGTCCAACGAATCCGTAGCCCTCCAATGGTGGCTCCTCGCCGGCCTTGTTTTAGGGACGTCTCTAAAATTTAAACGTACAAAAACCTGAGGTACATCATTTTGGCTTGCTTTGCGAAAAAAATATGCCAAATCTACTCTATAGCTATATAATAATACTCAATATACATACGACAGGAAATTAATATCTAAACCAGAGAGGGATTTATGGCAAAAAAGGCACTAATTACCGGCATAACCGGACAAGATGGGCAACATCTAGCAAAGCTACTGCATGAAAAAGGCTACGAAGTTTACGGAATAATAAGAGGCCAGCAAAACCCTAAACGGAGCATGGTGGTCAAAACCATGCCTTATGTAAAATTAATAGAAGCTGATTTAACAGACTTATCTTCACTAGTGCGTGCTATGACGGTGTCTAAACCTGATGAAATATATAACTTGGCTGCAATAAGCCATGTCGGATATTCATTTAAAGATCCTATACTCACAGCTGACGTTACGGGTAAGGGTGTACTAAATATGCTTGAGGCTATGCGACTATCTGGTTTAGAGAAAACTGCAAGATTTTATCAAGCCTCGACTTCAGAAATGTGTGGCGGACTAGAGTATAACAGACCAAAAAATGGTTATAACGAGTCTTCTGTGCTACACCCACGTAGTCCATACGGGGTTGCAAAATTATATGGTCACTGGATAGCCATTAATTATCGTGAAAGTTATGATATGTTTGTAAGTTGTGGGATTCTCTTTAATCATGAAGGAGAGCATAGAGGCTTGGAGTTTTTAACCAGAAAGGTTAGTAACGCGGTTGCAAGGATTAAACTTGGTAAACAAGATCACATAGAGCTTGGAAACATGGATGCTAAACGAGATTGGGGATATGCAGGTGACTATGTTGAGGGTATGTGGCGCATTTTACAGCAAGAAAATCCAGATAATTACGTGTTAGCGACCGGAGAAACGCATTCTGTAAGAGAATTTGTCGAGGTTGCCTTTAGGGAAATCGGCATAGAGATCAAATGGCAGGGCAAAGGTGTTAAGGAACAAGGCATTGATGCCAAAACCGGTAAGGTATTGGTTAAAATTAACCCCGACTTTTATCGACCCGCAGAAGTAGATGTGCTACTGGGTGACCCTACAAAAGCCGAGAAAGAACTTGGCTGGAAACGCAAAGTGGATTTTCCTAGTCTTGTGAAGCTCATGGTTGATACTGATTTAAAACTAGAAAAATAGGCTAAGTAGCTAAGTTCTGCTTGTAGTTTTTGTAAATAGCCCAAGCAGCTAGAGCGCTATATATTACAAATTTCTGTTTTGATATTAAGTCGTCTATTTCTTCTTCACTAAACCAAAAATATTCCAACTTTTCTTCCAGATACTTTTTCCCATTTTTTCATTGTGTTTTTTGCCACTCTACATAATCATTAACCATTTTTTTAATAGAGATAATTGGTTCCAAGCCTATGTCTTTTGTGATTCTTTCCCTAGATCCGTAAATGTCCATTATTTCGTTGTTTCTGATGCGTTTTGGATCTACTTGGGTAGGTAGGTTAGGTATACCGTAGGCGTCTAAGAGCTCCTGAAGAACTTCTGTACCGGCTATACTTTTACCAGAACAAACGTTATACAGATTGTGTTTAAGCATATGTTCAGGGCACGTAGCAAGAGTTACGTATGCTTTAGCTACATCACGTACATCCGTATAGTCCCTTTTTGTTTTAAGATTACCTACTAGTAGTGGCTTATTGGCAGATATAGCTTCTTGAATTTGTGTTCCTAAATCTGGTAGTAAAAAGCCGGGTAATTGGCCAGGACCTGAATGGTTAAAAGGACGTACAATTATTATATTTAGGCCTCTTTCTCTAAAATCCTCAATAGATTTTTCCATTTTTTGCTTGCTAATTACATATTCGTTTGTTTTATCTTGAGATATTAGTTCGGAGTCTTCTGTAATAGGCAACGTTTGGCTCGGGTCATATACAGCTCCGGTGCTTATCGCTATAATTCTAGGGTTTGCTTTTTGGCGGAGGCATTCAGCGTATAAGACGGTGTGTACACCAATATTTACTTTGTTATATAATTTTCCCTGTTCTATATCGTAAG
>CAYVHE010000090.1:0-2115 GCA_964451085.1 uncultured Candidatus Saccharibacteria bacterium
AGAAACAAACGATAATAAATGGAGGCAAGAAAAATATAGATATTATCCAAACGCCCTTTGATAGAGTTAGATATATTAGATAGGCAAAAATAGACGCGCCGCCACCAAAAAGGAACTGTCTAAAAGACAGGGGTCCTAAAAATTTATCATCGGCCTCAACATCTTGAGGTACTTTATATACCGCCATACATAAACATTATAGCCTAAATAATTAATAATCCTCAATGTCTATAAATTCTATCTTCTTCTTTTTCTTGCAGCTTTCTTTTCCCTACGCAGTCTTCTTCCGTAGTCTTTTTTTGCTCGTTGTTTTTCTCTATATGATGGCGGCTTGGTATAAGTACCTTTAGGAGCAACACCAATAGTACGTCTCTCTATCTCTTTTCTTCGTTGTTCGGTAATCAGAAGTCCGTTGTTTTTTTGTATTTCACCTTCTTTAGCTGATTTTATAGTTTCATCCAAGGTTGAGTAGTCTTCGCGTTTAATGTATTTAATATTAGGAAATAAGTAACTTGCAACATCAGTTCTTTGTGCTATTTGTTCCCACATTGCTGTTGACATAGACGCTGATCCAGTCCTAATTTGTTGTGTTTCCAGTGTTACTTTACCGTCTTTATCTATACTGACTGCTGGCTTTGCTCTATTACCTAGCAGACTGTTGCGCAACTGCTGTTCTTGGGACATTCTACTACTACCGGGTTGGAGATTACCCTTCTCGTCCTCTTGTCCGCCGGGCATAGGATACCTAAGATTAGACACTATATATGCAGCTCTTTGCAATAAGTATTGTGACTCTTTGAATTCTTGGGATTGTGGTTGATCCTTGAACTCAATCGAAGTGTTGAGCGCAATATCTGTTATTTTTGCTAAGTTTGCAACATCAATCGGGCTATACATGGCTATTTCGTGTGGCTTTTTTCGTGTAGATAGTTCTTGTAAATAAGGTATAGCACTGATTCCCCTATAGGCAAACTCTCCACGATCGTTTAACCCCCAATCGGCGTGTTTTAGTGATAAATGCTCAGCTGCATGAATAAAACCAACCCCCTTAAGTAGTCCAATAACGTCACCGTCGATAAAGGGCAGACCTTCTATGCGCATCAAACTTCTTGACCGGGCTTCGTTAATTAGCTCCATCCCTTTTTGGATAGTTTTACTAAATTGTTGTTCACTGGTTGACTTATTTAATTCATACCAAAAGGCGGCAGCAAAAGACGAAACATCATTCATCCAAAACTTCCGAGCTTCTTTTACTAAAGAGGCAGACACAGACTCACGTCTTTTTATTCCATTTTTGTCAACTTTGCCCGACACAGGTTCATGGATACTTTCCCATACACCTGGCGACACTTCTGTAGAAAACAATTTTCTTATCTGACTATCGTCGCCGGTTGACATTAATTCTTGCAATAGTTCCATTGCCTTCTTGTTTCTAACAGATCTTTTGTATCTTGACTGGTCAACCTCTTCCGACAAAACCGCAACAGAGCTCCAGAATCTTTCCCATCTGTGCTGTCCCTTAGAAATAGGCTCAGGGTGTTCCTTGTCTGTATAAAGAGCTTGGAATGTCGGTATTGGGTATCTTAGGTTTTGGGGCTCTGCGGATTCATAATCCTCTGAAACTCTATTTGCATCTTCGCTTTCAGATATTAAATTACTGTCACCGACAACAATTGTTGGAACTGCTTCTGATACAACATTAAATCCTTCTTTAGCCGTTAGTTTTTTTGGAGGAACTTGTTCTTCCTCTGCTGACTCCAGTAGCGTATGTATGTTAGTTTGGTCAAATCTGGAAAGTGTTCTAAGTAGTCCTTCAGGGGTTTTAACTATCCTATGATTTTCATTGTCGATTTCAATATTTGGTGGTATTGGCTCAGGTTTGATATCTAGGATAGGTTCGTGTATTGGTTTGACAACCTCTGAACCATCTATTTTTGCTTTAAGCTCGTCAACTACATGGTCCGGTAGATATAGTGTATTCTTTGGAGCTTCTGGGGTGTTTGGAGCCGGTGTTGAATCCATGACAATATAATAGCATACATAAGCATTTTTGTAAACAGTATCGTATTAACTCACCACCTTTGCAACATAATTTGTACTAAAAAAGGTAGGCAT
>CAYVHE010000091.1:0-2106 GCA_964451085.1 uncultured Candidatus Saccharibacteria bacterium
GGTGCATAAGAGTCAAGGTATGACCCTGGATGCCGCGCACGTTGATTTAAGCAATGCTTTTGTACCAGGTATGGGTTATGTCGCTCTCTCTAGGGTTAAGAGTCTGGATACACTTACTCTTGGTGGAATTAATAGAACTGCTTTGATTATGCATGAAGATGCTTACTTACTAGACGATGTATTGCGCAGCAGATCAGCAAAAGATACTAAAAAACACGCTCAATTAGAAAAGACATATCTAAAAAAACTAGCTAGCAAGCCAAAGACTAAAGCAAATAAAGGTGGTGCGGTTAGCTGGCAAGCAAAGTTAGAAAAAATGCGTAAAGATCATCCTAATGCTTATAAACCTTGGAGGGATATCGAGGATAAAACAATGCTCGAGCTATGGGTAGAGGGTAAAAAAGTAAAAGCAATATCCAAAAAACTAGGTAGGCACGAGGGAAGCATTAGGGCCCGTCTCAAAAAACATCTTGGAGAAGATTTATTTAAACAGTAGAAGTGCTATACAATGTGCTTTATGATGCACTTATTCTTAAGTAAGAAAATGTATGCCGCGCTTAAAAAAGAGCGCAAGGAAATAGATAGATTAATGTGGGCTGCAGGAATAATCGGGCCATTATCGGCATTGCCTCAGGTCATATTACTTTACGCAAATCAATCATCTAAGAACGTGTCTTTATGGGCTTGGGGTTTATTTGCTATAGTAGCCGCTATAAATCTTTCTTACGCTACTCTACACAAAATTAATCCCCTAATTTTTTACAATGCACTGTGGCTAACAGTAGACCTTATTATGGTTGTCGGTATTATTATATACAACTAGCACTCTAGGGTCTGAAGTGCTAAAATATAGGATATGTCAAAAAGAGATTATTACGAAGTTCTGGGTGTCGCTAAAGGCGCCTCAGACGATGAAGTTAAGAAAGCCTTTAGAAAAAAGGCTGTAGAGTTACACCCCGATAAAGAAGGTGGCGATGAAGCCAAATTTAAAGAAGTTAATGAAGCTTACGAAATATTAAAGGATGGCTCAAAACGGCAGCGTTATGACCAGTTTGGTCACGCCGGAGTCGGCGGAAATAGTGGCGGCGGCGGTAATCCATTCGGTGGTTCTGGTGGCCAGGGGCAAGACATCCATTTTGATTTTGGAGATATGGGTGGTTTTGGTGATATTTTCGGAAGCTTTTTTGGTGGTGGTCAACAACAGCGTCGTAAACAACCTGCCAGAGGACGTGATGTCGAAATGGTCTTGGAACTAGATTTTGAAGAAGGTATATTCGGCGTAGAAACAGAAGTGCAGCTGAATATAAAGGATACCTGTGAACATTGTAAAGGGACTACCGTAGAACCCGGATATGAGTTAAAGACCTGCCCTACCTGTAAGGGCTCTGGCCAAGAAGTTAGAGCTACGCAAACGATTTTTGGCAACATACAGCAAGCTACTACCTGTCATACCTGTAAGGGGCGGGGTAAAGTTCCAGAAAAAGAGTGCAGTGTTTGCAAAGGCAGTGGTGTACAAAGAAAAGAAAAGAACGTAAAAGTTAAAATCCCTGCTGGCATTAGTGACGGTTCAACGATTCGTCTAAGGGAATATGGAGAAGCTACAGCCAATGGCTCTAAAGGTGATCTGTATGTACATATTAGGATTAGACCACATAAAGAATTCACCAGAGAAGGCGATCTTGTATTAAGCAGAGCTGGGATTAATATGGTTGATGCCGCACTCGGTACAGAAATAGACGTCAATACTGTAGACGGTCCTATAAAAATGAAAATCCCAGCCGGTACACAAAACGGCACGGATTTTAAACTGTCTAACCACGGAGTACCACACCTGAAAGGTTCTACCAGAGGCGCTCATATAGTTACACTAGACGTTGAAACACCAACAAAATTATCGAAGCCACAAAAAGAATTATTAGAGCAATTTAAATCATCTGATAAAAAGGGCTGGTTTAAGTAGTTATTGCCCGTTGTGCTAAAAGAATGTAGAATTACATTGATGGGTAAAAAAAACGGACTTCAAAACGGTTTTGTAACACTAATATTAGTATTGATTTTAGCCCTGGGGTTTATAGTATATATGGCATTTAAGAGAATACAATAAAC
>CAYVHE010000092.1:0-2071 GCA_964451085.1 uncultured Candidatus Saccharibacteria bacterium
ACACATACCCATATTCTAAAACGAAAGTGTTCAATAAACTGGGGCTTAGTATAGGAATGGAGGGAAATATAGTTGACAAAATTTGAGCAGTATGCTATTATATATTTATAATCGAAAGATTACATCAAAGATAAGTCCTTCGGGGCTTTTTTTGTTATAATCTGCTCATGGTTATAAATAAACAGCACGGGTTTGCTCATGCTGAATTGCTCTTAGCTATAGTTGCTCTTCTAGCCATAACTTTTGCTGGCTGGAGAGTTATTAAAAAAGACGGGGATTCGACTGAAGACTTAGCTAACTCATCACAAGATATTGTTGGGCAGTCTACCGTAGGAGCTCAAGGAGAGGCGGACGGTCCATTATTGCTAAAAAGCGTAGGTTTTAACCTTGATTATTACGACGAGTCAGCAAATTCAGCAGGTGACATGGTATTTACTAGGCAAAAACTATTCGACAATCAGATATGGGGTGATTTTGGCCAACAAGATCCAAGAAGTCCAGGAGACAAAACTAAAAAGAACCCACAACCAACCTTTATACTTCCACTTGGAACTAAGGCGTTATCATTGGTGGACGGGGTTGTAATAAACATAGAAGAACTCTACAGCGGTGACTACACGATTATGATGGCTAAGAGCAAAACCAGTACATATATCTATGAGCTAGAGCACGTCACTAATGTACTAGTAAAAGAAGGTGAAGAAGTAAAAGGTGGCCAAGTAGTTGCAGATATCAGTACACAAGATTCACAAAATCATCCGGGCTTCGGGATTTTAGAAATTGGCATATTGCATCCTGATAGCAACGGTGGAGCAACTCACCTTTGTCCGTTTAAGTACCTAGATGAATCGATCAAAGAGGATTTTGGGTCTAAAATCACCGCTCTGCATAGTTCATGGGAGAAGTACCTAGGCATCAAGGTGTATGATCAGCCGTTTGTCTCGCCGGGTTGCGTAACAGAAGACCCAGTTTCTGGGTAAAAGAAGATTGACATAGTAAGCATTAGGGGCTATATTTAGGACGTATTTACAAAAAATACAAACAAAAATAAAAATAAACAAAGAGGAGTCACATAAGATGACTGACAAAATAACACGCACAGTTTATAAAAGAACTATGATTCGGAACAGTTTTCCTTAGTAATCTGTACTTGAAAAAATCGCTAACTCTTATAAACATCAGTAGTACTAAGCGAAGATAACCAGTACTATTTTCGGAAAACAAGCTTGCTCTATGTCCTTTTTTAGTGTAAAGTCAATATTCTTATGATTTAATATTGACATATTAGCTAAAGCGTGATATTATGCTTATAGTTTTGTAAGAAACAAATAAAAAGACGAGGGTATTTGAGCTGAGAAATCAGCAAATTTGCACTCGCTTTTTTATTTGAATATTACTTAGAGACTTCGGTGGGGAATTAATAATTTATCAAAATAACGTATTTATAATTACGTAGAGTTGAGAGACTTGAAGCGTGAGCATAGATATTAAAGAAAGGAAGCTTTGCCTGTAGCTCTGCAGCCGAAAGGAAAAAGAGCAGCCCGTGCATCGGATTTATTTCGTGCTCGGCGCGTCGAGAAAAAACCTTGGTTTTGTCTTGAATAGCGAAGCGAAAATATTATGGCAGGAACAAAAGAAGGCGGCATGAAAGCTGCAGCAAGAAACAAGGCTAAATACGGTGCAGATTTTTATGCACGAATAGGTGCAGCTGGTGGCAAAAAGGGAGTTACCGGTGGGTTTTATGCTAATAGAGAACTAGCTCGAAAGGCTGGCGCTATTGGTGGACGTATTTCTCGTCGAACCAAGAAAACTAGCTAAATAAGTCTGGTCCAAGAAAGAAACGCCTTGCTCAGTGGCAGACCCGCTGACCTGGCGTTTTTTCTTGTCTTTGGTCATATTTGATATTTTGACTTTACGTTTCGCACTTCACCGTATTAAGATACGATTCGTTTGCGATACGCTGCCAGAATTCCAATCTGCCACAAAGCCAGAACTTATTTAGTAATCCTCAAGTGATTTTAGCTTTTTATTAATGTACTCTTGTGCCACAGCGAAGTAAATCTAAAAAAGC
>CAYVHE010000093.1:0-2036 GCA_964451085.1 uncultured Candidatus Saccharibacteria bacterium
AAGCGCTTAACACCAAGTCTTTGGCCGGGACTATCGTGGACATTTTTGGCTGTGCCGCCTGCTTTTACATGACTCATTAATTTAACCTTTTTGCCACTAAGCCTGCTTTTATGCCGATGCAGTAATTCCGCAGGGTGACATAAAGGCTAAATGGACTTTATTATTTAATTCTTAACTAACGTAAGCAACTCTCTTCCGACTATCTGATTTTCTCGATGATATATCAGCTCTTCATTAGACGCATGCTCAAATCTTACACGAGTATACCCCATCTCTGTTAAATGGTCAAGCATAGGCAGGTGCAAAAATTCGTGTTTTCCCCTCCAGGCTGGAACGCCCAAGCATAATCTGTTACCGGAATTTAGCTGACTAGCGATATTTTGCAAAAATCGATGGTTTATTAGGTTAGCTTCGTAAATTATTTTACTTAAATGCTCGCCATTTGGCAGGCTACTCAGTGGGTGTCCAAGAAACGTTTCGGCAGCAATAATTGTTGGCTTTGGAGTCCAAGAAAACTTTGTTGCATCACCAATCTCTATCCTTAAATAGGTGCTTTTGTCTGGGTATTTATCTCGTAGCCAACTCATGTTTGCAATACTGTAATCAACCATCCTAGGATCGATATCTGTACCAGAAACTCCAAATCCCATCAATGACGCCTCTTGCAAAACTACGCCCGTACCGCAGAACGGGTCTAACACGATATTTTCGTCATTTGGCTTTGTAGAAGCTGATGCCAAGTTTATGAGTATTTGAGCTAATTTTGGCGGTAACATACCAACTTTTGCGTCTCGTTTAGGCCTTGCTTGGTCACGCGCGCTGTAAGCGTCAATATCTTGGATATTAGTCGTTCTAGCTAGCAGGGCAGTGTCCTTATTGGATACGACTAATAGTTCCCAACCGTTTTTAGCGGTTAATTTGTTGTATAAGACCTGTGCGGTGCCAAGAGTCGTATCTTTTTGAGGTACCATTCTAACTGAGTTTCCGGCAGCTTTAATGGCCTTTTTTAGTAGTAGGGCAGTCTTGGCAATCTGCCTGCTATTAACTGCTAAACCAAAAACACTAATCCCAAAAGACAATTTACCGTCTATTGATTGAGCTTGTTCAGGTGCGGTATCTAGTAAATATTTTTCAATTTCTACCCATTTTTGACTAGGTAGTTCAGTAATTACCTCGGCAAGCCGCATCACTCCGCCTAATCTGTTAAAACCTATGTCGGCCGGCTTAATATCCAACAAACAGGCCGATTTTCCAAAAGGCTTGATATGCTCAGCGCCGTATAAGCTTTCTAGCTCAGCTAAGCCAAGGGCTGGTTGGCGTCCAAGTATCGCAATTGTCTGCATTTTCAAGGTCATACCTGCTATTATAGTAGAAACAATGCAATATCGATCTATTAAATTTTGGATAAACGCAATTACAGTCTTGGCTTTGGCTATTTTGGTGTTCTTTGCGCATAGCCAAATAGCCGATGCTTTCCGTACTTTTACTAGGTTAAATCTGCTATGGATTATACTGGTCATACCTGTTCAGATTGCTAACCACACCTCAGTTGCTAAATTTTATCAGAGCTATTTAAGAACCCTTGGTGAAAAAATTGAAACGAGAGAACTATTTAAAGTTTCCTTAGAAATGAACTTTGTTAACAATGTATTTCCATCAGGCGGTGTTAGCGGATTCGGCTATTTGGGTGTAAGGCTTAAAAAATTAGGTATAAGGGGTTCAAAATCTACATTGATGCAAACCTCTAGGCATTTTTTGACGTTTTTGTCGTTTATAGTCTATTTGATTATTGCTTTACTTTTCTTGTCAGTATTTGGTTCCGCCAGTAGGGTTATTATTTTGATCGCCAGCAGCCTTTCTTCTATTATTATTTTCTCTTCGTTAATTGTTCTGTATATCATTAGTGACGAAGACCGCATCAAGCAATTTACAGCCGCTCTTCCTAAGCTGGTAAACAAAATAACACATCAATTTCACCGCAAAAAACGTTCGACCATCAACATAGAAAGGGTAGAGTCCTTGTTTGGTGACTTGCA
>CAYVHE010000094.1:0-1960 GCA_964451085.1 uncultured Candidatus Saccharibacteria bacterium
GAGATAGCTTGATTCTATGGTTAAAAGTTTAGCTTCACGCCATTTGATATTTTTAATTCGTCAGCTATGCCAGAATTAACCTCCAACCCATAAAGAGCTGGCACTTCAGGGCAAAAAGAGCTTGGGAACGTTTCTGGTGTAACATTTTGTTCTACCGATACAACATTTTTGTCTGAATCAAGCCAAATCATGTCTATTGCGAAATTCATATCTTTCATCCAAAAACAGTTTTGAGATTTAGCACTATCAAACAGAAAAAGCATGCCGGTGTTTTCATCAAGTTCTGAACGCCCAGACAAGCCACGCTGCCTAAGCAATGGCGTATCAGCTATTAATAAATCAATGCTTCCGTAATTAGTAGTTAGTGACGGCTTTTTTGAACTTACTGCAGCGAATATCAAAGAAGAAATCACTATGATTAATAAAACTATTATATATTTAAGCTTCTTCACCACCCTAGTTTAACAAATCTCATATTCTAAGAGGTTGACGATATCCGTCTTTTTGGTTCTACGACAATATTTATAGCTTTTTCCATACGCCTAATATCTGCAAGTAGGTCTGAGCGAGCTTTATTAAATAAAGTAATATCTAATACTGAAGAACCCCCATTTTTTGCATATCTTAACCTATCACCTTTATTTTTATGTACAGTAACATGAACGAAAGACTCTAACGCTCTTGTTTTCTTCAAGCCTTTTATGAGGTCCAGCCTACCTTCCGTTCTACTAAATATTTTAAAGACTGAGGTATAGCCTTTTTTCTTTTTTGGTATCACGGGTTTTTGAGGTATACGTATTAATATGTCATTTAATATGTGATTGATACCAAATGACCAGCTATACATAGTATGTCTAAAACCACCCATACGTGGTGCTAACTCTATTATTTTCCATCTATTATCCGTCTTCATAAGCTCGATATGGCAAGTTGTGCTTCGCATCCCTAAAGCTTTTATTGCTTCTGTACAAGCATAGTTAGCATCATCAATTTTTGGCTTGGTTAATTTACTGGGGGTTATTTGCTGATAGCCAAAAAAATCATCAAAACCTATCTCTCTTCCGGTCTTAACATAAACTGGTGGAACAAAATAAACGTTGCCCCTACTATTCACGTAACAATCGATAGAATACATCCTTCCCTCCATCATTTGTTCTACCAGTACTCTGGGAGTACCTCGGCCTAGTCTTTCTTTATACAACCTATTTAATTTGGAGAAGGTACTTTTTAACGTTTGTTCAAGCTCTTCACTGTGATAACATATCGAAACCAACATACTAGAAGCTAGCCCGGAAGGCTTTACGACCACAGGATATCCCACTAAGCGCTTTATCTGCTCTAAGGATTCTATAGAACTATCTTTTACGACAGTAAATTTGGGAGTAATTAGAGGATTGTAGGCTTTAAGCAAACGACGCATCTTAATTTTATCTGTAGTCCAATCCAATGACTCCTCTGTTGGCCCATTTAAATAGGGTACATGGGGCAAAGCCTTTTTTAGGTCAGGAATAGAATTTTCAAACTGACTCGATATAGCTAGTAGCCGATTCATGTAGGGCTTTAGAGCTTTCATAATTTGTGTTGGAGACTGCATATTGCAACTAACTACTGTCACTTTTTTATTTTTCTTTATACCGTTTAATTCTCTTAATAGGCGAACTTTGTTTTGGTCTACCAATATCAATATTTTTACGCTTTTATCATATCTGTCGCGGTATGTTTCTATAGCCTCAATAGTCGACGGCCTTATGCCGTTTATAAATAATATTAAATCTCTATGTGTTGCTTCTCTAAATAATGACATAATCGATAAATCTCTTGAATAATTTTAACTAGTAGTCACCCATTAGATTATAGTAATTATCCTCGATAGTCAAGATTCAAATCATGCCATATAGTTTGTTTATTATCGGCTGATACTCTTTGGTGACCTCTGCCACACCTTTACCTATGTCGCTAC
>CAYVHE010000095.1:0-1887 GCA_964451085.1 uncultured Candidatus Saccharibacteria bacterium
CTACTTTATGGCCAAAAAGTCCACCCCATATAGCTATTTGTTGTCACCAACAAAAAAGTAACCCTCAAAGCCTATAGCTCTTGCTATGTCATTAGCGATGTCTTTTTGGTCTTGATTTAATGCTTTTTGGTAATAACGGTCTATTTCATCGTAGTTTGCTACTAGCCCCTCATTAGTTGTCCGAATAGCTGGTATGTCGGAAATTTCGCTACGTATTGTGCTTATTACTTGCCTACAAGCAACTTGTCCACGCAATACTCTTGCCTGGTATGAATCAAAATCATCATGGAGTCTTCTAAGCTCAGGCAATGAATAGGTCGTGCCATCAATAATATCTTGATAAGCTTGCTTCCGTAATGTATCGGTAAATAGCCCTTCATAACTTTCACCATTTAGTAAAGCGATACCGCCCCGTGTATCTTGTCATGAATATCCCATAATTTTTTCCTTAACAGCTTATTGTTACTACTAGGTGCTTTTTACTTGTAGGCTGTCTAATTCTACAGGTGTTTCGCGACCAAACATATTTACTAATACTTTAAGTTTACCCTTAGTTGGATCAATTTCACTAACAGAACCGTCAAAACCTTTAAATGGACCGTCGATAATGTTGACAACCTCGTTAATCTTGAAGTCGATTTTGTGTTTAGGCTCGTCCTTGCCCATTCTCTTCATTATTTTATCTATCTCGTCGTTACTAACAGGGGAAGGGTCGTTACCGGTACCAACAAATCCTGTAACGCTTGGGGTGTTTCTTACTATGTACCAGGCATCCTCGGATAACTTCATTTCCACCAATACGTAACCCTGGAATATCTTTTTTTCTACAACTTTCCTTTTACCATTTTTGATTTCTATCATCTTTTCTTTAGGAACCATTACATTGTAGATTTTATCTTTCATGTCTAAACTTTCAGCTCGTTGTTTGATAGACTCTGCAACTTTTTCTTCGTATCCACTGTAAGTATGGATTGCATACCAGCTTCTTGTTGTATCGTATCTTTTGCTCATATTATTAATTCTCTCCTAACTCTATAAAATGATTTTTCTTAATAATTTCTCTAGTCCAAAGTCTAATACCGATATAAAGGTTCCGAGTAATATTGAAAATATAAACACTGCAAACACTAGCCGCCATGTTTCTTTTCTGCCTGTCCACGTAACTTGCTTGAGCTCTTTATATGAATTTCTAAAATATCCAGGAGTCATCTTCCTGCTTTTAGTAAAGAAATTCTGCTTTTTTGGTGTGAATAAGTGGTATTCTTCATTCAAGGCACTATATATAGCGCCGACAGGTTTTGTAGCAACTTTTGCTGCCTTTCTGACTCTTTTTGGCTTAACTGCTGCAGTACGCTTCTTAGCAGCACTTTCTCGCATTGAGGTTTTTTTAATCTCTTTTTTTGCAGATTTCTTAGTAACGGATAATTTTCTAGTAATTTTCTTCTTCTCAGCCATTTACACTATCTCCTATTATAAAAAAGCCTGAGTTTCCTCAGGTGTCAATAGCTACATTATATCATTACTTCTATTCGCTGGTCAATAATGTAATAATTAGACCCTTTCAGCGACTACCCATAAGTGAGATTGATTAGTCCAAGCGTGTCCATCTCCCGCTTCTATCCTTAAAACATCTCTTGCTCTTAAGATCTCTATAATAGACAACTGCCTAGTGCTTTGCGGGTTGAGCTCTATAACTATTTTCTCTTCCCTATTTCTATGCCTAAATGTTCCGTAGTTTGCTATTGGAAGCACTAACCCATTTAAAACCGGAGATACTTCTTGGCCGCTTAAGCTTTCTGTGTACACGTTATGGGTTTCAACTTGATAGTATGAATCAGTAAAATTATTACTTCTTCTAGTTATAGTTCTGTAGGTGTTGTGAGTCTT
>CAYVHE010000096.1:0-1823 GCA_964451085.1 uncultured Candidatus Saccharibacteria bacterium
AGCTATGTTGCTAGGGATGGGGCTGCCACTACCAAAAGCTATTTACGCCCACGGATTTGTTACAAGCGACGGTCAAAAAATGAGTAAAACCCTAGGTAATGTAGTAGACCCTAAAGAAGTAATAGAAAAATACGGTTTAGATGCCTTTAGATATTATTTGTTTATGCATGGCCCAGCAGTCGATGATGCTGATTTTACATGGGAAAAATTTGAAGAATCCTACAATAGCGAACTAGCAAATGAATTAGGTAACGGCGTGCAGCGAGTTGCAGCAATGATTAAACGTTATCAAGGCGGTGACATTGGTGAAATGGCGGACGGAGAACACGACAGTGGGCTATACTACAAGGCGATAGAAGACTATCGTTTTGATAAGGCGATGGAAGTTATTTGGGAGCAAGTTAGGGGACTGAATCAGTATATAGAAGAAGAGAAACCTTGGGTAATCCACAAAGAGGGCGACCTAGACCACTTGCAGATAGTACTAGCCGAAGCAGCCGGGTCTTTACTGAAAATTGCCGATCTATTAGTGCCATTTTTGCCAGAAACAGCCAAAAAGATTAAGCACGTTTTTGCGAGTGGTCAGATTCAAGAACTAGATACCCCATCTTTATTTCCTAAACTTGAAGATAGCAAGCAATAATTTATAGAAAAATGAGCAATATTAAGCTAGTAGATACGCACTGCCATATACATGATCCAGAGTTTGCAGGTAAATATGAAGAAAGCGCCGAACAGATTATTTCAGATGCCAAAAAATCTGGTGTAAATAAGATGATATGCGTCGGTACATCACTTAAAAGTAGTGATATGGCGGTTAAATTTTCTGCTAATCATCCGGATGTTTATGCGGCCCTTGCGATACATCCAGACCAGGCAAAGGACTACAGCGACGAGGAGCTAAAAGAGCAGGTTTCGGGATTAGAAAAACTCCTTTCAAAGGACAGAAAAGCTAATGGTAAAAAGTCTAATATTGTAGCTATTGGTGAGTGTGGGCTGGACTACTTTTACCATAATGACCTTAAAACTCACGCAATACAGAAAAAACTGTTACTGCGTCACATAGAATTAGCTCAAAAATACAATATACCGTTGATTTTTCATATTAGAAGCGCCAAAGAAGATGTAGATAATGATGTCAGCAAGGCTTTTTTGGAATTATTTAAGATAGTGGATGGCTATAAAAATGTCCGCGGGGTGGTGCATAGTTTTTCTTCTGGAGTAGGTGAACTGGAAGGTGTTATTTCTCGTGGATTGTATGTGGGTCTAAATGGTATAATGACTTTCACACGGGATGAAAAGCAACTGGAGGCAGCAAAGGCTGCTCCATTGGATAAAATAGTGCTTGAAACAGATGCGCCCTTCTTGACTCCTAAGCCATTTCGTGGTAAAATGTGTAAACCGCAGCACACCCGTGTTACGGCAGAGTTCTTAAGCAAATTAAGGTCAGAGAGCCTTGAAGAGTTAGCTAAACAGACATCCCAAAACGCGGATAAGTTGTTTAGCATAGGAGAGAGATGAGTTTATTAGATTTCATAGCTAGTCCGGAAAAACTCCACCCAGAGGTGGATAATATTTTGTTTGGTAGGATTAAGGTCGTAGAAGTCGCCGAACGGATTCTTGAAGAAGCTTACGAAAGCCTAAAAGATACTGAAACCCAACATAAAAATCGACCTCTTAAATGGGCTGGTGAATCAGATTTTATGGGTCACGTAGCAGGTATTTCAAGTAAGTATACCGGTGGTGAAAGCCCAGTAGCTGAGCCAGAAGCTCCTGCCGCAACTTTAACTGAGCAAGAGCAACGGATTGCAGCAGCCGAATCC
>CAYVHE010000097.1:0-1661 GCA_964451085.1 uncultured Candidatus Saccharibacteria bacterium
TATTTATTATATATACGTCACCTCTAGGTGATATTCTTCGTCGTCACGGGATTATGTTCCATTTATATGCTGACGACACCCAGCTTTACCTGTCCTTTAATGTGGATGAAAGCAAAAATGCATTTATCAAGATGGAGCAATGTATCCGTGACATAAGAACATGGATGGCCAGTAACTTCTTGAGGTTAAATGACAGCAAAACGGAGGTACTGTTGATCGGCTCAAAGCATATTTTGAAAAAGGTTCCTGGATCAGAGCTGCACATTGGTAATGATAACATTGTTCCGACCAACACAGCTAGGAACATTGGGGCAACCTTTGATGACACTTTGTCCATGACCGATCATATATCTCATATGTGCAGGGGTGCCTGGTTCCACTTAAAGCAAATTGGTCAAATAAGGCAATATCTTGATTCATCTGCTGCTGCTACACTCATGCATAGTTTTGTGTCTTCACGACTCGATAGTTTCAATGGTCTGCTGTTTGGTGTGCCAAAGCACCAGCTGGATAAATTGCAAAGAGTCCAAAATGCAGCAGCTCGGGTGGTGACGAGGACAAGAAAGTCTGAGCACATTACTCCTATATTAATAGATCTTCATTGGCTCCCTATTGTGAAAAGGATAGAATATAAAATCTTGCTCCTGACATTCAAGGCCCTCCATGGTATGGCACCAGGATATATTCAAGACCTAATCAAGGTGTCAAAGAAGAGCAGATGCTTACGATCTAATACCCTCAAGCTGCTTGAAGTTCCAAAAACCAACAGTGTAAAGTATGGTGACAGAACATTTGCATATGCTGCACCCACTTTATGGAACGGGCTCCCTGTAGAGTGCAGAGAGGCAACTAGCATTAACTGTTTTAAAATCAAGCTAAAAACTTTCCTTTTCAAGCAAGCTTTTGATTTGAAATGATACCATTAATTTCAGTTTCATAGCAGTGTGTTTTTATATCCTTTACATGTAAAGCGTCTTTGTAGTTTATTCTAATTTTTGCTAGTCATATTATTACTGTAAGGTTCTTTTATATGTAAAGCGCCTTTGAGCAATGGAAAAGGCGCTCTAGAAATTCCACTATATTATTATTATTATTATTGCTTCTCTTAAATGCATCCAAAAGTAAAATTATTTCTGACCATCTAGGATAAATATGACCTTTCTTTTTTTTTCTTTTTTTTTTAAATTTGTTACACTCTAGGAAGCAAACAACCCAACAGAAATAGTAAATAATAATGAGGGGTATAATTCACAATATGTCCAACAACTCCGTTACTCCAAGTACAATTGATTGTACACCGACGTGGACTACAGAAAATATCGTTTTAAGATGAAAAACAGATTGAAATATAAACGCTCCTAACATCAGAGGAACACACGACAATGAGATTTTTTTTTAATGACATATTTTTTTACTAAGAAAAAAATGCAGATGCATAATATTTGTTGTTACTTTTTCTACATACAAAATACTCTAGTAAATTATAAAGCCTTTTCAACTATTTTGTAATAAAAAATCTCTTCCCATCTGTCTTTCACTACTTAATGATAAACAAAGATGGCAGACCCTTCAGGCCAAGAATTTTTCCATGAAGTAAGTTTGAAAAAAAATTGTTACTATACAGAATAAAACAAAAACTCTGTATATATCATAAATCTTCA
>CAYVHE010000098.1:0-1631 GCA_964451085.1 uncultured Candidatus Saccharibacteria bacterium
CAGTTCGGTTTATATCCGCTGTGGACGTCAGGAAAGTTGAGAGAATTTGCTCCTAGTACGAGAGGACCGGAGTGAACGCACCTCTGGTGTATCAGTTGTTCTACCAAGAGCATTGCTGAGTAGCTATGTGCGGACTAGATAAGCGCTGAAAGCATATTAAGCGCGAAACTAACCTCAAGATTAGCTTTCCCTATGAGATCCCTGAAAGATGATCAGGTTGATAGGCACAAGGTAGAAGCATGGCAACATGTGTAGCTAAAGTGTACTAATAGATCCATTGGCTTTTTATGAACCATGAGAAAAGTTTGCTGTTTTAGCAAGCTTGTCTCGTGGACGTACAATATTCGACTAGTTATTTATGTTTATCAACATTAACACTAGACATTTTCATTACAGTCTGCTAAATTACTATGATGGATATCAAAATTCCGTCACTTCACCACGCAAGTCTCTTTTACAGAATCTTAGAAAGCTGAAGTGACTGAGTTTTGGTGTCTGGTATAGACACCAATTAACAATTGAACCAACCACACCACCAGGACATCGACCAACGCCTTGTAGGCGTAATATCTGATACTTGATATCTGATACTTGAGCTAGAGCTTATTTATCATTTATTTTTTATCAATTATTACACATCGTATGAAGCGTAGTCGGTGCCCATGGCACAAGGGTCACACCTGTTACCATTCCGAACACAGAAGTTAAGCCTTGTAGCGGTTACTATACTGCTTTATGCGGGAAAATAGCACGGTGCCGGTTTAAAGAAAAAACCATCCTAGTAGGGTGGTTTTTCTATTTAAGGAGGGGAACATCCCCTCCTTAGCCTCAGGGAAAAACATTGTGTAGTTTTTCTCTGAGGATCCTCCCCTAAAGAGGTATCGTCTTTTGACGGAATAAATCCGCCAACGCCGATTATTGTCCTGAACTGGGGCAAGGCGTACTGATTTAGTGGGTTGTAATGAAATAGCCGGGTTTCTATTTTGACCTATTAGTTTACTATCTCTTCTAAAATATCGGCAGTGTATTGTATGGGGCGTAGTTTATTACCCCCGCTTATAGCTACAGTGAGATAACCAGCTAAATGAGCGGCTTTGCCAGTTATAAAGAGTATTTTATCTTTATGCCAGGCCTCGTCATCTTCCTTTTCAAAGTTAAAACTCATAGCGTCTTTCTTGGTGATTGTATAGTCCAAATTGTGCGCATATTTGTTACGGATTTTATTTAACGCCTTTAAGTCTTTCATGGTATTTTTGTTAACGAGCCCAATGGCTTCAAGTATCTCAATTTTTTGGAAATATCGATATTCTAATATTTTCCAGGCTCCGCGAATGTTTTATTAATAAAATGATCAATTAACGACTCTATATATAAATGGTTAAGCAAGACAAGAGGTATATGGGATGTTGGATCAAAAAGTCTGTCACTAGTAAATTTTTGTAGATCTTCAAGGCCATATAGATAATCTTGTTTCATATCCTTTAGTCGTTTTTTAAAGCGTTTTTTAGATTCTGCTTGCTCTCTCTTGTCTAATTTCATACATTCACTATAGCTCTTTAGTGCACTAAAAACACGAAATTGTACTAAGCCCCAGTTGTCTAGACACTTATACATTGAGTAGTTCCCTCCAG
>CAYVHE010000099.1:0-1550 GCA_964451085.1 uncultured Candidatus Saccharibacteria bacterium
ATAGGAGGGTCGCTAACTGCTTGGCAACTCATATTAATGCTTCGCCTAAGTCATCTATTATTAAAGGATGAAAGGCTTAAAGAAATAAACCAACAACTAGTAACATTTGTTGAAGCTCTAAAAAAATATGGGCTTACAGATTCTCAAAGTTTGATAAGTATTGTTCAGTATACAAGCAGAAGAGGTGTTTTTGGGAAGCTGAAATTGGCAATATCTGAAGTTCGGGGTGAACAGGTAGAAGAGGACTCTTATAAAATAAAGGATCCAGCAGCTTTGCTGGCTGCTATTAAACATGTGTTTAATGAGATTCACCCTGCCGAGTCATCATACTTCTTGGTGTTAGATGGGCTAGATTACATACTTCGGGAAGGAAGGAATAACTGCCCATACATTGCTGACCTTATTAATGCAGCAAGACAACTAAATATATATTTTTCCTCAATCAATATAAATGCAAAAGTTATTATTTTAATCCGAAATGAAGTATTGCAAATAGTACCTGATCCAAATTTAACGAAACGTATAAATGATAATGGGGTAGAGCTACGCTGGTATGATAATGTTCGGTCACCATTTGAAACCAGCTTACTAGAAGTAATAAAAAAACGCTCAGAATTAGTTGGATTTAACGAGAATATCAAGGCACTTTGGTATAAGTGGTTTCCAAGTACAATAAACTATTCTACTTCTTTTGAGTTTGTCATCAAAAACACAAGGTACCTGCCTAGAGATCTAATTAGTTTTTTCAGAGAGGTGCAGAAATTGGGCAAGGAGCCTCCATTCAACAAAATCGATGTTTTATCTGCACTTAATAATTACTCCGACTGGCTCCTGCAAGAATTGAGTGATGCTTTAGTGGGTTTAATTGATGAGCAGGTAAGGTCAAAAATACCAGATATTATTACGGACCTCGGAAGAGCGTTTAAGTTGGAAAATCTAAAAAGAAAACTCGATGACTATGGTGTGTTGACTGAAGAAAACAGTGCAGAACAAATAGCGAGGGAACTGTTTAACGCTTCATGGATAGGAAATAAATGGTCTACAAATCAAGGTACGCCAAGGTATGCATGGCGTCATAGAAAAATCAATGCGAAATTGAACTTAAGGCATGAGATGGTTGTTCATTCTGGACTATGGAAAACTTTGAACCTGATTTAAAAAATATAATAGCCTTGTAGATACCGTCTTGGCTATCAAGCCAAAAGCGGTATTTTGTAGCTTTGTAGTGCGGGCACTGCCCGCCATATCAAAAAAATCCTTTATTCCGCGCCGAGTAACCTCTCATGAAAGACCCTGTTGAACACCCACCCATAGAAAATCAGTTAAAGAGGCTGCCCACAAGCCCCGGCGTATACCTCATGAAGGCCCCCGGAGGAACCATCCTCTATATAGGCAAGGCCGGTAACCTGCGAAGTCGTGTGAGGAGTTACTTTCGCGCCACAGGCGATGGCAGATACGCCGTACGGTTTCTGGCGGCAAAGACCACCTTTATAGACTATATCGTTACCACTAACGAAAAAGAGGCCCTCTTTCTTGAGGATACACTACTT
>CAYVHE010000100.1:0-1530 GCA_964451085.1 uncultured Candidatus Saccharibacteria bacterium
GAAATGATTCAGCTCTTTTTTTAAAACATCCATCGGTTTTCCCGCTTTATGCTGTAGAGCTACCGTAGTTAACTCCATCGGGCTAAAACACTTTTGTAGATTGATTGCTTTGACAGAGTGTATCTGTGACCATATGAGCGTAGGGAGTAAGCAGCACACTTATGATTAAAGCAAGTAATTCTAAAAAGCAGTTTTACAAACTTGTTGCCCGGGAGCGGGGTTTTGCCATACATTACCACCCCAAAGAATATGATTCATTGGGGACCCCGTTTTTGACCTGCTGCAAAAGTATGAAAATAATCTAAATATAGATAACTAAAAATAGATTACTGTATGTTAGTTTCAAAACATTCCTAGAACATTCCTATCCAAAAATAACAGCGGTTAAAACGGCTTGTTACGTAGCATGCTACGTAACAAAAATAGCATAAGAAAAAAACAGTTCATGTTTTAAATTACAGAAATTTAGCTACGCACAATCAATGCAACCTTATCAAAGCATTGGACTAGTTAATATGCCAAACTTAGTCCCATTTTTAGAGCGGTCATGTATTGTTCCCCGCCAATATAATTATCAAATGCTACATCGGTAGGATTATCGCAATTATATTGTCCTATCCACTGCAATCTACGCCCTAAGGGGTTGGTAATAGACTCGTTAAATATAACGTCGGTTCCATTCTTAACAGATGTGTCGTCAATGATGGTTGTGTGGAAGCCGTTTTCGTCGGCTGCCCGGTATGTTACTAGATTTATTGGCTTCCCTATTCCATTGGCTGTGAAGCTCGTGTTAAAAGCTACGATATCAGCTGTCATAGACAAATCTTTAGTTGAATTTTCTGGATATTCCCGTAGTTCTACACAATAGTAAAATCCAGAATCATCAGTAGGCGAACGGTATTTAGCAGACTCTACGCCCTGCTCTGTGCTGGTTGTCTTGGTCCAGTCTTGTGGTACCTTATAGCTTAAGTTTGTATTATTTGTAAAACTGTCTGTACTCCACTGTGAGGAACTAATTGGCTTTGTAAATGCTTTTGGCTTTGATTGTGAGGCAGTGTTTGCATTATTTTGGTCTGTTTTGACTTGTTTATTCTCTTTAGAATTGCCACCAGAAATAACAAGGACTAATCCCAAAAATATTAACGCTAAGATAATAGCCACCAGCTTGTATTTTTTTAATAGCTCAGATAGTTTGGACATAGAGTTGTTGTTATTCACGAATAAATCCCCTCGATTATATGTGTCGTTATTTTATCATAAGTATTAATTATTGTTAAAGTAGCTCTTTTTGAGTTTTTGGTTCAAACAGTAATAGAAGCACCAATCACCTCGTCCAGAAGAATATACAGAGTTACACCCAGCGCATTCTGCATTTGTATACTCTGCTGTCCGGATAAATCGTACTAAGAACCAGGTATTCGTACGAAAAAACTTGCTAAATTATGAAAAATATGGTACTGTATTATCATGAGTGATTTATATACACGTGAAGCACCTGATACTGACGAATTAGAATATTTTAATCCCTGT